>CARDPF010000094.1 GCA_948960675.1 uncultured Eisenbergiella sp. | reverse complement strand
CCCGGGAGCAAGCAGCCTGTAAGGACAGGGCGCCCCCGCAGGCAGGCCATTGGAATGGCGCCTGCGCGCGCCGCCTTTTTCCGGCTAAGCTGTTACCGGTCAGCGCAGGTCATACTTAACCACATCCATGCATACCGTGCCGTCCGCGAAAAAGGATATCCCCTCCGCCTCCTGCTCCGTATAGAGGGTGGCCGTCATCACCTGCTCACCGTCGTTGATAAATACCTCCACGCTGAACCGGTCCAGGATCATGCGCAGCTTCAATTCCCCCTTCCGGGAACCCGGATCCCGCACCAGACACCGGCGCTGGTGAATAATCGCCCTTCTGGAGCCGGAAAATTTCCGGTCCACCTTCAAAACACCTTCCCGCGGGCGAAAGCTTAAGGAGGTCTGGTACGTCTCATTTTGTGCAAAACGGACCGCAAATTTTTGGTATATGTCCTCCCCTTCCTTGGCCCGAAGCGTCAGTTCCATATCCACCTTCCGACCCCTCACCCCGTCAAGGCGTATCGTATCGGTAAAGGAAACATTCCCATATTCCACCCGGTTACACCGAAGGGCGTCCAACTCCCGGACAGGCCTTTGGCAGAGCCTCCCGCCACAAACAAAAAGTTCCCTGGGCAGGCTCATCTGCCCGAACCAGTGTACATTCTGGGAGCGGAAGTCACAGGTATCCCAGTTTTGCATCCAGCCGATCATGACCCTGCGCCCGTCCGGCGTCAGCACGGTCTGCGGCGCGTAAAAATCAATGCCGTAATCAATGGCCTGATTATATTGTTCCGTAAAAGTATCGGTCTGCTCCTCATATTCCCCGATCAGGCAAAGCGTCCCGTTTCCGTTGTGGTATTCAAAGCCCTGCGGGAGCATGTCCTGGGGACTGACCAACAATACCCCCTTGCCGTCCAGCACAAAAAAGTCCGGGCATTCCCACATTTTTCCAAAACGGTTTTTGTTTGCGGCAAATACTTTCTCAAAATGCCAGGAAAAACCGTCCGGGCTCGTATAAAGAAGAATCTGCCCGCTGCCGTCCGCAGGCCGGTTCCCCACCACGCAGCGATAGCTTCCGTCCTCCTTTTTCCACATCCTAGGATCCCTAAAATCGCTGGTACTGGCTCCCTCAGGCAAGTCCTTTTGATCCAACACCGGATTTTTTGCATATTTCTCATAGTCGGTTCCGTCCCCCACCGCAAGGCACTGCGTCTGTACCGATTTGGACGAACCGTCCTGCTGGTGCAGGGTCAGCACGCCGGTGTACATCAACAGCTGCCTGCCGTCGGGAAGCGTGAGCGCGCTGCCGGAAAAGCAGCCGTCCCTGTCATAGGCTTCATCCGGCGCAAGGGCGGCCGGAAGGTATTCCCAATGCAGCAAGTCCACACTCACCGCATGTCCCCAGTGCATGGGGCCCCAGTGGGAATCATAGGGGTGGTATTGATAAAACAGATGATATTTCCCGTCATGGTAGGAAAAACCGTTGGGATCGTTCATCCATCCGGTTCTCGTCGACAGGTGAAAATCCGGGCGCTCCTGCGCCGTAATCAATTTTTCGGAAGCTTCCTCGTATTTGCGCGCTTCCCGCAAGGTTTGACTGCCCATAAACTCCTCCAAACTGTTACCGTGCACGGCCCTAAGGCCGGTCATGGCAGCGATCCAGGGCGGTATGCCACGTTTTGCCATGCAAAAACCACCCCTCACTCTTGTACTAGGTTCCCATATCCGTAAATCGCAAATTTTCGTTTAAATTATGTCGGAAAGCCGAATTTTCATCGTGACGCCTTCAAAAACAGCCCTTCCAAAGGAAAACAGGCCCAGCCTGCGTCCCGTATAATCGTACATCCGAAAGCCCAGCGCCGCCTCCTGGTTCACATAGGCCACGCCCACGCTTCCCTCCAGCAGGATTTCCAGACAATACCGGTTGTTTTTGGCCGGGCGGACAGGGGTTTCCAATTCCACATCATAGGGAAAGGTCTTGCCTCCCTCCTCCGACATCCTGAGCCAGGAACGGAAAACCAGCCGCTTTCTGTCCGGTTCCACATATAGGTAATACCCCTCCTGAAACGTCTCGTCCGCATGCAGGATGACCCCTGCCTGTATGGCGTCCCTGATTTCCACTTCCACCCGTATGTAGCACTGCCTGGGCAAAGCCTGCATCAGCACCATCTGCTGCTCCGCACTGCGCAGCGCCGTATATCTGTTTTCCCCCGTCTCCCATCCCCGGGTCAGGCGGCAGGTTTCGTTCTCCACGGGAAAATCAAACATATTCCGTTTTCCCTCTGGCATGGCCAGTCCCAGGTCCCCGTCCGGCTGCTGCCAAATCCGGTGGATCACCATGCTGCCGCCCCAATCCCAGGTTCTGTAATCCTGCGCCTGCAGACGGCTGGGCCAAAAACCATACGTATCCTCCTCCTTGGTGGGATTCCACCCAAACAGATACCGTTCCCTCTCGTTTCCCGCCGACTTCGCCGCATAAAACGCCCTGCCGTCCAGCCTGTGGTTTGCGGGAACCTGCCAGTTTTCTTCCCCCACCCGGCATTTTACATAATAATTCCCGAATAAATTCGTATAGCCGGAAAAAATCAGATAGTACCAGTCCCCCATCCTAAATACGTCCGGGCATTCGCAGGCGCCGCTAAAACGGCCGGGATAATAAACCGGCGGCCGGTACTCCCAATGGCGTAAGTCTTTTGACACGCACAGCCCCACGCAGCCCGTCTGGTTATGGATATCCATCGCCCGGGCGGCGAGGAACATCCAAAACTCCCCCAACTCCTCCCGGTAAACCACCCTGGGATCCCGCCAGTCGGAAGGGTGGTATAAAATCCCGTCGGGCCCAAATGTATCCTCTTTTTGATACTCCCAGTTATCCAGGCTATTGTCCCGGCTCACGTAATGGGTGACAAACTGCTTTCCCTCCGGAAAAATGCAGGCAAACAGATGCCACCGCCCCTGCCAGAAAATCAGGTCCCCGGTTCCCCCATGCACGTGAATCGGCGTTTCTGGCCCCATGGAAACCAAATCCCTGCTCTCCATCCGATGCCACCCGCCCACCGCATCCGGATCCTTTGGATTTTTCCAGTTTTTCAGATAAAATAACTGGTAGGTTCCGTCTATATATTTCGGGATCACATCCCCCGTCCGCGCCCCCGGCGCATGATAAAAAACCTGTCCTTCCATACCATTTCCCATCCTGTAAAGTCTACGGCCCCCATCCTGTGCCCCCCGGCAGGCTTCCCTTCCTGCCTTTCACAGGGTCGTCGGCCCATAAGCCGGTTCCATCTCCCACAACTCCAATTCCAAAATCCTTTGTACTTCTCCGCCCAGCCGGATTTTCCTGCTCTTTTCGTCTATATAATTGCGCGCCGTGACGGATTTTTTTTCGTTCCAATATGCCTCGATCATGGAGTGATCCATAAAATATTCCAAACGGATCGGTTCGTTTTGGATATCCACCCGGTCGATGCTGCCGCGGTACGTACCCAGCTGCCTGCCCGTCCCGTCCATAACGCCGGCCCTGCCCTGGTGCCTGTCATAAAAAACCGTCCTTTTATGGGCCCCATCCCCGGTTTCCAAAAACAAAGACTGCGCGTCGGCGGTCAGGCGCACCCAAAAAAGATTGCCCACAAACTGCGAAAGCGCCTGATCCGCCTCTTGCAGTGAGACATTCTCCAGCCGCAAGAGCCTCTTTTTTGCCAGCCGGTATACTTCCCGGATGGGCCGCATATGCAGCTGTCCCTCCCGGATAAAAAGTTCCAACGGCAGGCCGCCGTTGTGGGCCCAGCCCGCATAAACTTCCTCCCTGCCGCTCCTTCTTCCCTGCGCGATGGAAAACACCACCGTGCGCCCGTCCGGCGTCACAAAGCCGCTGGGACCCGTAAAAATTCCGCCCCCCAGATCCAACAGCAGCGCTCTTTCATGGAACGGGGAAAACTTTCTTTTTTCCGGCTCCCATTTTCCCAAAAAGGCGTAGGTTTCCACCGCCCGTCCCTCAATCTGGCAGGCGCATAAAAGGAAAATATGGCAGAATACGGATCCGCTTTCCTCCCGCAGGGGAAGCAGCACCGGCAGTTCAAACACATGCCCCAGTTCCGGGTTTTTTTCATAATCGTAGGAAAGGAAGAAACCATGGGACTGCCAGCTTTGCAAATCCGGCGAACGATACAGCACCGCGTTTCCCCCGCCGTTTTCGCCATCCCCGGTGCCCACCAGCATGAAGTATTCCTCCCCTTCCATCCACACAAAGGGATCCCGAAATTCCCCCAGCCACCCCTGTGTCTGCAAAAGCACCGGTTTTAAATGCTTGCGCCATACCAAAAGCCTTCCCTCTTTGTCCGTTTCGGCCTCGGCCGCCGCCACAAACTGGTTCGGGAAACACCCGTTGTTGCCCGCCGTATAAAATATCCAGGGCTTTCCTTCCCGGTCCACCAGACTGCTGCCCGACCAGCAGCCATCCGGATCGGGGCCGTCCCCTTCCGGCTCCAGCGCCCAGGGCAGATCCTCCCAGTGCACCATGTCCCGGCTGACCATATGCCCCCACCGGATATGGTCCCAGATGGGTGCATGGGGATTGGCCTGGTAAAAAATGTGATACCAGCCCCCAAAATACAGCGGCCCGTGGGGTTCGTTCATCCATTTCCCGGGAGCGATCAGGTGGTAGGCCGGGCGCTGCACATCCCCCCGAAACGCCTCCCTCTTTGGCAGTATCCTTTCCACCGCCCCTCCCGCAGGATAAACGCTGTCGCGCTTTTGCACTTCTTCCCTGCGCAGGGCTTTTTCCTCCAGCAAAACCTCCCCCATAAGGCCATAAAAGCATCCCGCAGCGCTTTCCTCAAAAAGCCTGTCGCAATCCACATATTTTCCCAGATACGCCGCCCGGTCCGGCCATTTGATCTGTATATGGCGCGCAAACTGCTTGCGGTTGGATAAAACTTTGTTCACGTAAAGGTCACACCAGCCCGCTTCCTGCCAATAAACCACTGTGACCGCATTCCAGACGCCCTTTTTTACGTGCGCGTTTATGGAGGAAAAGGAAAAGCATTCCTGTCCGTTCCCGAATCCTGCCTCTACCCGCCCGTGTTTTTGCAACCGCACGTAAAACCCTTCCCGGGCTTGTGCGTCATACCGGGAAAACAACCCGTCCCCATGATCCGACCAGCCCATGGGCGCAATCCAAAAGGTCATGGAAAAATCCTTTGCAGGCTTCCAGCCTTCCCCGGCATCCGCAAACCAGACCGAATACCCGTCAAACAAAAGCGCCTTATCGTAAAACCGGCATACCCGGCCGGCAAAGGGTTTTTGGTTTAAGGCAAAACATATCTTTTTTCCCTCCGGTTTGCCCAACTCCCCGTCCCCCAAAATGCCCTCCGATACGCAGACCGCATCTTTTTGCGCCTCTTTTGCAAACGCTAACCGAATCATAAGCTTCTCCTTTTTTAAAAAGGGGCAGACTTTTTGATCCTGTCTGCCCCTTGCAGATATGCATTACCGACCGTTTTACCGGCACATACAAAGCTTACTTAAGCGCCGCCGCATACCGGTCATAAGCCGCCTGCCATGCACCGATCACATCCTGCAGCCCCATGCTGTCCAAATCTGCCAGATACTGATCCCACTCGTTTTCGATACCGCCGTCCCGCAGCCAATGCGCAATCCGCTCCTCGCTCATGGCCTTTAAGTCGCTAAGCTTGTCGTTGATCACTTCGATCTCCTCCTCCGTGTACACGACAGAGGGGAAATACTCGGTGCTGTCCACATACTGGAACCAGAAATTGTTCAGGTCATCCAGCCTTTCCTGTGCGCGGTCTTCCATGTAATAATAAGTACCATAGTCCTCTGCCAGCTGCTCGGAGGGGCCGGTCCACTCGGATTTGGACTTCAGTTCGCCTGCCGTCTCCCCTTCTTTTAATTCGCGCATGGAATAGCAGCCGTTTTCATCCGGTTCATCCGTCCAGTAGGTGCCGATGGGGCCGTAAATACACTGCATGCTGATGATGGGATCGTATCTCTGATCCACCCATTTGAGCAGGAGTTCCGGATTTTTGCATGCCTTGGTGACGGAGAAGGAATCATGTCCCGTGGTTCCCATTTCGTTTAAGTTCACATGATGCTTGCCGTCAGGGCCGTTCAAAATCGGCAGGTATGCATAGTCCGCCGCGCGCTCTGCGCCGACCACCTCCGGAATTTCCCACCACACGAACACGCCAAGGCGGGCGTCGTCACCGTTGCCCTTTGCGATATACTGGCTGGAATCCTGGGAGAAGACCTCGATATCAATCAGCCCTTCCTCAAACCAGTCATGATAGTAAGCGATGGCATTTTTATATTCCTCGGAGGCCGCCTGATAATACACTTTCCCGTCCTTGATGGCCCTGTGGTCCATCTGGTAATCCGTGCATCCAAAGGGTGCAAAGAACGTGCTCATGCCCGCGCACCACGCGCCGTTGCTTTCCGGGAAAATGAAGGACATGGGAATCTCATCCGTAGGATCGCCGTTGCCGTTGACATCGTTTTCCTTAAATGCCTTTAACACCTCATGCAGTTCGTCCACCGTGGTCGGCATTTCCATGTCCACCGCCTCCAGCCACTTGGTGTTGATCGCCGTAAACTGCGGGATTGCGCCGATATAATATGTATTGTTGTCCTTGTAGGTAAAGCCCATCTCGGAGATACCGGGCAGGCCGTAAATATGCCCGTCAGGCATGGTGCAGGTGGCCAGCATTTCCGGACGCTTTTCGATGATCTTGGTCAGGTTGGGCATGGTCTCCTCATTGATATAGCCTTCCAGCGGCAGCAAAAGCCCGCTGGCCCCGCCGGTGATCAACTCGCTGTCACTCATGCTTGCCGCCATCAATGCATCCGGCAGATCGTTGCCGGCATTTAAGATCAGGTTTTTCTTCTCCGTCAGGGTATCGCCGGATACACAGTTCCACTCAATCGTCACCCCCGCCGCCTCGTTTAACTGTTTTACCAGGGGCTTTTCGCTGTTGTCCGGGGAGAGCGGGCTGATCCCCGCAAAAATCTTAAAATTGGTCTGCTGGGCGTCCGCCTTATCTGCATCGCTACCTGCCCCGCTTCCGCTGTTTCCGCACGCCGTCACGGACAAGGCCATCGCTGCCGTCAGTCCTGCCGCCATCCACTTTTTGTAACGCTTTTCCATCATTGTTTCCATCCTCCTTTTTATTTTGCTTGCCGCCAAAAAACCGCCGCAATTGTTACCCTTTTACCGCACCGGCCATAAAGCCTTTTTCAAAATACTTTTGTACAAACGGATACGCCACCAGCATCGGAACCGCACCCACCACAATGGAGGCAAACTTGATCAGTTCCGTAATTTTGTTTGCTTCCGCATAACCGCCGTCCATATTGCCCATCATGGTAGCGGTTGCCTGGCTCTGGATCAGGATTTGGCGCAGCGCCAGCTGCAAAGGATACCGCGCCTTATCCTCCATATAGATCAGGGAGGTGAACCAGTCGTTCCAGTATGCCACCATGGTAAAAATCACCATCACCGCCAAAATCGGTTTTGCCAAGGGGAGGGCTATCTTAAAAAAGGTGCCCAGGTTGCTGCTGCCGTCGATGGCCGCCGCCTCGTACAAATCCCCCGGAATGCTGCTTTCAAAATAAGTCCTCGCCACAATCACGTTGTAAACCGCCACGCCGCCGGGCAGAATCAGCGCCCACACACTGTTTAACAGTCCCGTGCGGGAAACCACCAGATAGGTGGGAATCAGTCCGCCGCCGAAATACATGGTGATGACATAGAAAATCATGATGCTCTTACGGAAAGGCAGCGTCTTTTTGGAGACACAGTATCCGGTGGTAATGACCAGCGCCACGGAAACCACCGTGCCCAAAACCGTATAATAAATGCTGTTTAAATAGCCCTTGGCGATGGACTGTTCCCGAAACACCCTCACATACCCTTCAAAAGTCACCTTGGAGGGAAGCAGGAACGTCTTTCCCGCATACACTTCATAAGGATCCGAAATGGAAGCTACCAGCACATAGTAAAGCGGATATGCCACCACCAACACCAACAGCAGCAGAAAGGTACAGTTTACAAGGTCAAACACCCTGTCCGACGACAGTTTCTTTTCCTTTTTCATATCCCCACCCCCTTATACAAAGCTTACATCGGAAAGCTTGTTGCATATCTTATTGACTACCAGCAGCAGAATAATGTTCACCACCGTGTTAAACAGGCTCACTGCGGTGGAAAAACTGTACATCGCCTTCAACATACCCTGTTCGTATACATAAGTGGCGATGATTTCCGAAGTCTCCTTATTTAAACTGGTCTGCAACAGATAAGCTTTCTCAAATCCCACGTTCATCAGGTTTCCGAAAGACATGATCAGCTGGATGACGATGACGGGAACCAGTTCCGGTATGTCAATATGGATGATTCTCTGCAGGGCGCTGGCCCCGTCCACCTTCGCCGCCTCATGCAGGGAGGCGTCCACGCTGGAAAGCGTCGCGATGTAAATGATCGTTCCCCAGCCCGCGTCCTGCCAAATGCTGGAGGCGATGTAAATGGTCCTAAAAGCGGATGCCGAGTCGATCAGGTTGACCTCCTTTGCCCCAAAGGCCTGCATAATCATGCTGATCAGCCCGCCGTAGGGGGAAAGGAAAATCCGCAGCATACCGCACAGGATCATGACGGAAATGAAGTGGGGCGCATACAGGATGGTCTGTGACACCCGCTGGAACCGCTTGGCCTTTACCTGATTGATCAGCAGGGCCAGGATGATCGGAATGGGAAATGTCCACAAAATGCTGTAAAGGCTCAGCAGCACCGTGTTGCGGATCATGCGGACACTATTGTAGTTGTTGAAAAACCGCTCGAACCATTTCAGTCCCACCCACGCGCTTCCAAAGAAGCCGTCCATGGCGTTGTAGTCCCGAAATGCAATCTGAATGCCGTAAATCGGTATGTACTTAAATAATCGTGATCACGATTCCCGGCAGCAGCAGCAGATAAAATTCCCAGTGCTTCTTTAACCGCTTCCCAAGGCTTTCCCTGGGTATGGCCCTTTCGCCTGCAGTGGCAGTGCTTGCCCTCCCCATTTTCATACTTTTTTCTCCTTCCTCAATTCCTGTTTTATTTACGGTTGTTTATGAAACGTTTCATATTTGTTGTACTGATCATAACACTTCGCACATCATTTATCAATATAATTATGGAAAATAATCTGATTTCGTTACTTTTTCCCAAATATGAAACGTTTCATTTATGCATTTTCACTAGTTGAAACGTTACCCATAACATGGTATAATCAAAGCAGTACAAAAGTGCGGCGGCTAGCATCCGCCCTGTCTTCCCCTGCTTGGGTCAATCCCAAACAAGCGCTCGGCGCTTAGGACAGCCCAGTAATTTGACGGGGGATGCCGTGGCAGGGCACACTTGCCTAAACCATTACGTGTCATAACCAATAGTCCGGCCGCATGAACGAAACGCAGAGAGGAGGAAATTTATGACTTCCCAAAAAGCATCCACCATGAAGGACGTGGCAAAGCAAGCCGGTGTGGCCCTTGGTACGGTGTCCAAGGTCATCAACGGTATCCCCGTCTCCGAAAAAAACAGGATCAAGGTGGAAAACGCCATTGCCGCCTTACATTATGAAGTGAACACCTATGCCCGGGGCCTAAAGACCCAGAAAAGCAATCTGGTGGCCCTGATCATCCCCAACACCCACAATCCCTTTTTCGCCTCCTTTGCCGACTACATCGAGGGCGCACTTTATAAAAGGGGCATGAAGCTTCTTTTGTGCTGTGCGGACGGCATTCCGCAAAAGGAAATTGATTACCTGAACATGGCCATCAATAATAAAGTGGACGGCATTATCGCGCTCACCTATTCCGATGTGGGCAAATATATCACCCCGGGACTTCCCCTCGTGGTATTTGACCGCTTTTTTGAAAACCAGGTGATCCCCCGGGTGGCTTCCGACAATTTCGCGGGGGGCTGCCTCGCAATCGAAAAGCTGCTGGAATTTGGCTGCAGGCATCCGGTCTACATCCGTTTCCATTCCGTTTTCCCCGGCGAATCCGATAAGCGCAGGGACGGCTACCTCCACGCCTGCAAAAAATACGGGCTGGAACCGGACTTTCTCGATGTGGTGGACTGTGACGAAAAACTTGCCCTGATGAAGGAATTTCTGGACCGCCACAAAAATCCGGACGGCTCCCTGCGCTTCGACGGGGTTTTCGCCCATACGGATTACCACGGCTACCTGTTCCTGCGGCTTTTGCAGCAGGAAGGCTTTTGCATCCCGCAGGATGTACAGATCATCGGATTCGACGGCATCCGCAAATTCGGAAACGAAGACGGGGAACTGTTCGTCTCTTCCATCTGCCAGCCGCTGGAGCAGCTTTCTGAAAAATGCGTGGAAATTTTGACCGCCCCAAACACCCAGACCGTCCCCAGCCTGACGCTGCTTCCCGTGGAATACCGTTATGGGGGCACCACAAAGGAAAAGGACATTGCCCCCGCCTGATTTTTGTGCCGCTTGCTCACTAAACAATTTTGCAGGAGGAAAGAGGCAGGAACGGCTTCCCGGCAGCCTGCGGGGGCGCATGGCCATTACAGCCTTGCAAGGCTTGCGGACGGGAAATA
>CARDPF010000093.1 GCA_948960675.1 uncultured Eisenbergiella sp. | reverse complement strand
TACAGTTCCCGGTATCCGGCATCCGAAAGCCCGGCTTCATACTCCCCGTTCCAAAACCATTGGATTCCCTTTTTTACAAAAAACGCGCCGATATCCAGCGTCCAATAAACCATCCCGCTGGCACAAATCTGAAGCCCCGCCATGATCTGGCGTTTCAGTGTATCCCAGCCTGCCGCAATATCACCGGACCAAAGCACGACGCCGTATTTCTGGCTTCCCGCCCAGCCGCTGCGGGTCAGGTTCATCACCCGTCTGTAAAGCCCTACGCTTCTCTGCCCTTCCCAAAGGCCCTGCGCATGATATAGGCCGTAAGCGTTGATCCGGTCTGCAGGCATGACCTTCGATGCCTCCCGCACATACTCCCGGTACATCTCCCCTGCCTCCGGCTCCATCCGCCGTTCCCACTCCGGCGTAAGGGGTTCGCTGGAATCACACCACCACGCGTCAACGCCGCAGTCATACAGGTTTTCTTTGGTCTGCTTCCAGTAAAGCCGCCTTGCCTCCTGCGAAAAAGCGTCATAAATCTGCGTCCCCACGAGTAAAAGCCCACGTTTTGCAAACGCTTGGTAGTCCCCGGTCTCCTCACTCATGTTGGGCCAGACGGAGAGCATAAAACGAATCTGCTGCTTGTGCAGCGCATCCATAAGCCCGGCAGGATCCGGGAAACGCACGGGGTCAAAACTTTTTTGCCCCCATTTTCCCTCTTCCCAGGACATCCAGTCCAAAACCAGACAATCCAGCCCGATTTTTCTTTGCCTGAATTCCCCTGCCACACGGAGCAGTTCCTCCGCGCTTTCATAGCGCTCCTGGGACTGGATATAGCCAAAGGCCCATTCCGGCAAAAGCGCTGCCCTGCCGGTCAGCCTGCGGAAATCCCGGATTACGCCAAACAGCCCGTCCCCGCCCAAAAAATAGTAATCTAGATAGCAATCCGCCTCTGTCTGTAAGTAGGAATGTCCCCCCGTGTCACATAACAAAAGTGCGGATTGCGTACCGGATAAAATCCCATATTCCTTACTGGAAACAAACATGGGGATTGCGATTTTACGGTTAGCCTGATGGACATAGCAGGCGCCATGACGCAGATCCCACACGCCGGTATCCCCCTGTCCCATTCCCAGCAGCACTTCCTCCGGTGAAAACACAAAATGCACACGGGTATGGTACAGGACGGCATCCTCCTCTTGGTCTGCGGCCCGCACACGCCGCTTCACCCCGTCCGGCGTCACGGTTTCCTCCACCTCCATCCGGTGGTTTTCCACGGTCTTATAGGCCAAAAACGGCTCCAGCTGTCTGCTCTGGTATTCCCGTTCCGCCGCCAGCAGGGTTTTGTCCGTTTTGGCATAACGGACGGAACCGCTCTTTTTGTCCACTGTCACGCAAAGCTTTGCCGTGCGCAGGTATACCTGACCGGTATCCTCCTCCCAGTCCCAGGAAACCGTTTTGGACAAATCTACATAGGTTTCCCCCTGCCGCTTCTCAAATTTTTTGTCCTGTGTGTAAGAAACCCGGACTGCCGTGTCGGTCTGGGGCATCAGGCGCAACAGCCCTGCCTCCTGTTCCAAAAACAACGCGCCCCTTTCCCGCCACACCCTTTCAACCGTCTCCGGTTTCGGCAAAACCACATCCATCATCGCATTTTTACCCCGTTTTTTCGCTGCTTTACAGTGCGCACTTTCAACCCTGCATTTCTTCCAGTTCAATCGCCAGACAATTGGTATATGCCGTGGGAAGAACCTGTGGCAGGGAAACGGTCAATACCCCGAAATTCTGGGCAAAGGGAACCTGGCCTGCGCCCAGCAGACGCACCGACTTCACTTTTTCCGATCCCGTCAGGGATTTGACTACACAGACGCGGTTTTCGGGTACTTTCATCGCGAAGGCATAAAGCGTATTTCCCTTTTTGGTGAACCGGAAATCAGAAGCATTCCAGTCGGTCTTCTCTTCCCGGAATCCTTCGATCAGTACCTTGGTATCCCCCTCCCCGAAGCTGCGCCAAGGCCTTGTGCCGTAAACGCCCTCACTGCAGATGCTAAACCAGCCTGCCAGTTCTTCCAGGATAAACCTTGCTTCGTCGTCAATGCTTCCGTCCGGACGCTGCAGCACATTCAGCAGCATCGTACCGTTTTTGGAGATGATGTCCACCAGCATTTCCACAATCTGCTCCGGCCTCTTGTACACCTGCTTCGCATCGTAAAACCAGTTTCCGATACAGGTATCCGTCTGCCAGGGCTGCTCAAAGATGCCCGGCAGCTGGCTCTTTTCAATATCCAGCGTACCTACGCTGTAGACCTTGGGATCCCGGTTTTTCTGGGTATAGACCGCCCTGTTTTCCCCGTTGCGCGAAACGGAATCGTTATACAGGTAAGAGACCGCTTCCAGGCCGGGCCCGTATCCTTCTTCCTCAAAAGGCAGGCCGCTGTCCGAATACAGCAAATCCGGATGGAAACGGTCCACCATTTCCTTTACGGCATCCAGCCAATACTGCCAAAACTTTTTGTTACCGGTCAGCCACTGCGCCATTTTCCCGGTGGTATCCCCTACAATCACATGCTCCTGGTTGGCATGGTAGAAATCTGCGTATGCCGGGTCGTTGCCGTCATAGGGTACCCCTTTGTACGGCCCGTAGCTGTCTGCCCCCTTGTTGGTGATCCACCAGGAAAAGGATGCGCCCAAATGCTCTGTCAGTCCAAAATGCATCTGCCGTGCATCCGCCGCTGCTTTCCACAGTGCACAGATATCCTTGCCCGGTCCGATATTGACCGAATTGAAGCGGTTTACCTTGGAATCATAGTTGAAAAAATTATCGTGGTGGGTCGCCTGCGCGATAAAATAGCGCGCCCCCGCCCGGTAATACAGATCCATCAATTCCTCCGGGCAAAAATTTTCCGCTTTCCAAAGCGCACAAATATCCTTGTAGCCAAACTTGGATGGATGTCCGTAATGGCGGACATGATACAAATTCTGGGGACTTCCCTGTATGTACATATTCCTGGCGTACCAGTCCCCGCACATCGGCACGCTCTGGGGACCCCAATGACTCCAAATTCCAAATTTCACATCCCGAAACCATGCGGGACAGCGATACGTTTGCAATGACTCAAATTCTGCTTCAAAACGGTTCATCATAAGTACCCATCCTTTCTCCTTCCATGCCGCAAAGGCGCGCATGCAAAAGTCAACCCTGCTACTTTTTAGTATATACGCAATACCGGAATTTTGAAGGGATATTCCTGCCGGATTTCATACAAATATGTCGTGTTTTCGCAGTCCCCATCCGTACCCTCAGTGGACAAAGGATATCATCGTCACTTTCCACATGGGATATCTTGCAATGCGGTAGAAATAGGTTGCAAAATCCGTAAAAAGTATAACGCAAAGAGACCGTTTCAAGTTTTGTGTAAACCCAAAAACTTGAAACGGCCTCACCCAGCCTTTCTATTGCTCCTGTTTTTCCGTCTTTTTCACGTTCATCCATTTGAGGTAAGCATTGATGAAGGAATCCAGTCCGCCGTCCAACACGCCATCCGCATTCGCCACTTCATGGTTGGTCCGCAGATCCTTTACCAGCTTGTAAGGCTGCAGCACATAAGAACGGATCTGATTGCCCCAGGCAATGTCCTTGACCTCCCCACGGATATCGGAAAGCTTCTCCGCATTGGCTTCCTGCTTCAAAAGATACAGCTTCGCCTTTAACATCTGCATCGCCTTATCCTTATTCTGGAACTGGGAACGTTCATTCTGGCATTGTACCACAACCCCCGTGGGAAGATGGGTGATCCGGATTGCGGAGGATGTCTTGTTGATATGCTGTCCGCCCGCGCCGCTGCTTCGGTAAGTGTCAATACGCAGGTCGTCCGGGTTGATCTCAATGTCCAGGTCTTCCTCAATATCCGGCATCACGTCCAGCGACACAAAGGAGGTCTGCCTTTTCCCCTGCGCGTTAAAAGGGGATATCCGTACCAAACGGTGTACTCCCTTTTCCGATTTGAGATAGCCGTACGCGTTTTCCCCGTTTACCTGAAACGTGACGGATTTGATCCCCGCCTCCTCCCCGTCCAGATAATCCAATACCTCCACGGAAAATCCCCTTTTTTCCGCCCAGCGCGTATACATCCGGTACAGCATGCTGCACCAGTCGCAGCTTTCCGTACCGCCCGCACCGGCGTTCAGCTTCAAAATGGCGTTATCCTTGTCATATTCCCCGGAGAGAAGCGTGCCGATCCGCAGTTCATCCAATTCCCCGATAAACTCGTCCAACTCGCTGCGGATCTCCGCCGCCATCTCTGCGTCCTCTTCCTCATACCCCATTTCAATCAGCGTTTCGATATCCGAGTACTGGGTTTCCAGCTTCAGGCACAGATCCCTTGTATCCTTTAAATTTTTCAGCTGCTTCATTTTCTTGTTGGATGCTTCCGGGTCATCCCAAAACCCAGGCGCTTCCATTTCCATCTCCAGTTCCTCGATCCGCTTCGCTTTTCCTTCCAGATCCAGGGATTCCTTCACTTCCCGCAGCGTATCTTCATAACCTTGCAGTTCAAATTTCATCTGGTCCAGTTCTACCATTGCCATGCCGTTTGCTCCTCACCTTTACCTGTTGCGACCACAGCAGTTTTTATACTTCTTACCGCTGCCGCAGGGGCAGGGGTCATTAGGGTACACCTTCATCCGCTCCCGCTTCACCGGCTTCTTCGGGCCGGAATCATCCTTGTTGGTACCCGTCACCTTCGCCACCTGTTCCCGCTCCACTTTCTGCTCGATGCGGATGTGGGTGAGCACACGGACCGTATCCTCCTTGATGCTGTCAGACATACTGTTAAACATGTCGTAACCGTTCATTTTGTATTCCACAAGGGGATCCTTCTGCCCATATGCCTGCAGGCCGATGCCCTGCCGCAGCTGATCCATATCGTCGATATGGGTCATCCATTTACGGTCAATTACTTTTAACAAAATGACGCGCTCCGCCTCCCGGATCATCTCCGGCTCCGGGAACTCCGCCTCCTTGGCCTCGTAAAACCGGACCGCCTCCTCCTTTAGCTGCTGCTTTAAGGCATCCTTTTTAGGGGTAGTTACCCGTTCCCTGGTCACCAGGGCCAGGGGAATGATGGGCAGCAGGAGGGAATTGAGTTCGTTAAAATTCCAATCCTCAATATGCGCATCCTCACCGATTACCATGTCCACCGTGCTCTCCACGATATCCGTGATCATCTTATAAATCGCATCGCGCATACTCTCGCCGTCCAGCACCCTGCGGCGTTCCGCATATATAATGTCGCGCTGTTCGTTCATCACCTGGTCGTATTCCAAAAGGTTCTTACGGATGCCAAAGTTATTGCTCTCGATCTTTTTCTGTGCGTTCTCAATCGCCTTGGTGAGCATCTTATGCTCAATCTCCTGCCCCTCCGGGATTCCCAGGGCATTGAACATGGCGATCATTTTCTCGGAGCCGAACAGACGCATCAAATCATCTTCCAGGGAAATATAAAACTTGGATTCACCAGGATCCCCCTGACGGCCGGAGCGGCCGCGCAGCTGGTTATCAATACGCCGGGACTCATGGCGCTCCGTACCGATGATCTTTAAGCCCCCCGCCGCCTTTGCCTCTTCGTCCAGCTTGATATCCGTACCACGCCCCGCCATGTTGGTGGCGATTGTTACCGCGCCATGAATCCCCGCATCGGCCACAATCTCCGCCTCCATCTCATGGAATTTGGCGTTTAACACCTTGTGCGGGATCCCCTCCCTTTTGAGCATGCCGGACAATTCTTCCGAAGCCTCGATCGTAATGGTTCCCACCAAAACAGGCTGCTGCTTTGCGTGCGCTTCCTTGACCGCTTCCACAATCGCATGCAGCTTTTCCTTTTTCGTCTTGTAAACCGCGTCATGATGGTCAATTCTGGCGATGGGCTTGTTGGTGGGAACCTCCACCACGTCCATCCCGTAAATGTCGCGGAACTCCTTCTCCTCCGTGAGGGCGGTACCGGTCATGCCCGCCTTCTTTTGGAATTTGTTAAAAAAGTTCTGGAAGGTAATGGTCGCCAGCGTCTTGCTCTCCCGCTTTACCTTCACATGCTCCTTCGCCTCGATGGCCTGGTGCAGGCCGTCCGAATAGCGCCGTCCCGGCATGATACGCCCGGTAAACTCATCCACGATCAGCACCTGATCGTCCTTGACCACATAGTCCTTATCCCGGTGCATCAGGCTGTGGGCGCGCAGTGCCAAAATAATATTGTTCTGGATTTCCAGGTTCTCCGGATCGGCAAGATTCTCAATGTGGAAAAACTTCTCCACCTTCGCAATACCGTCTGCAGTTAAATTGACTACCTTGTCCTTTTCATTGACGACATAGTCCCCGGTTTCCTCCCGCTCAATCCCCATGATCGCATCCATCTTGGACAGGTCTTCCACGTCGTCGCCGCGCTTTAACTGTCTGGCCAAAATGTCGCAGGCCTCATACAGGCTGGTGGATTTGCCGCTCTGCCCGGAGATGATCAGGGGGGTACGCGCTTCGTCGATCAGCACCGAGTCCGCCTCATCAATAATGGCATAGTGCAGGTCCCGCAGCACCAGCTGTTCCTTATAGATCGCCATATTGTCGCGCAGATAGTCAAATCCCAGTTCATTGTTGGTCACATAGGTGATATCACAGGCATAGGCGGCTTTGCGTTCCTCCGGTTTCATGCTGTTTAACACACCGCCGACTTTTAGGCCGAGAAATTCATGCACCGCGCCCATCCATTCCGCATCTCGGGCCACCAAATAATCATTGACCGTAACCACATGTACGCCCTTTCCCTCCAGCGCGTTCAAATAGGAGGGCAGCGTGGCCATGAGCGTCTTTCCTTCCCCGGTCTTTAACTCCGCCATGCGCCCCTGGTGCATGACTACGCCGCCGATGAGCTGCACGCGGAAATGTTCCATGTTCAGCACACGCCGCGCCGCTTCCCGGACAGTGGCATACGCCTCTGGCAAAAGATCGTCCAGCGTCTCCCCGTTTGCCAGCCTTTCCTTGTATTCCTTTGTTTTGTCCCGCAGCCCTTCGTCGGAAAGCGCCTGCATCGCAGGGCGGTATTCCTCAATCTTTTGGATGATCGGCTCAATCTTTTTGAGTTCTCTCTCGCTGTGGGTACCAAAAACTTTATTGATTACATTCATGTATCCGTTCTCCCGTCCACCGTGGTGGTGTCAAAACTGTAACGGTCCGGTCAATCCGGAGGTTACGCACAATTACCTTTTTCAGGAATCCAACGACTATTCTAACAGATTTGCGCCTAAAAAGCAAGCCACAGGAAATATGGTGCAAAGCTGCTTGACAGGCTTTGTTACCATTCACGGGCAATGTCACTTAGTTAAGCCACGGGTTTTGGGGAGCCGAATGTTTGGACCGGCAGTTTTACTCAAAATCCAGGTTTTCAATGGAGTACGCCTGCTCGGACGCATACTTTGCCTGCACCAGTTCCCCGTAATACGCCCTGACTGCATCATTTTCTTTCTTTTCCGGTTTATATTTGTAAATGTAATCCATAAACGTACCGATTGCTTCTTTCACACAGGTATCCGCGCTATTCTTGTCCATCTCCACAATACTCGTCTGGATAAAGGCAATATCATCATCGCTCATTTCCGTTCCCGTGACGTTCAAATACTTCAGCAGCATGTCAATATATGCATGGATGGAATATTTATATCCCCTGCTAAAAGCGGGATTCCCCATAATCTTTTTTATCTCGTTTTTGCCTTCCTCCATATAATGGGATGCATAAGATATTTCCCCGCATTCTACCGCACTGATCGCCCGCTCCATCAGGTTTTTGGCCAGTGCATGGTTCGCCTGGTAAGAAACAGGGTTGATTGCGATGGCCTTCCTGAAATAATTGTCCGCAAGATCATAAGCTTTCCCTTTTTCAGCCACAATTCCCCTTTGTATCCAGTAATAGCTGTATTTTTCCCCCTGCTTTTCCACCGTATTTAATAATTCCCTGACCGTCTCCAAAGGCAATATATTTTCCTTTAAAAGCGTTTTGACTGACAATACCTTTTGGAATATTTCATACCACTCATTCATCTCATTTTCCGAAAACCTGCCGCTTGCCTGTTTTACCACTTCCATTAATATGTCGCAAGTCTCTTCTTTGCGCATCTCCGAAACCAGCACGTTTTCTACCAGCCGCAAACACCTTAATTTTATCCTGTGTTCTTCTATCATTAAAATCTCGTCAAAGGATTTCCTGAATTTATTAAAATGAAACTTATTTTTATCCTTTTTTAAAAGCACCGGAAAAATTCTGTCCGGTATCGCTGAAATCCCCAACGTACCCAGCAGGGCCAACACCCTTAGATACTTCAATTCCACTTCGTTGCTTTTTTGGGATATCAAATCCGAATAATGCTCTTCATATCCCCGCCCGTTCGTGATATTGTAAAGAAACTCTATGATATCGTTTGTCTGGCACGCATATTTTTTAATACTGCCCGGATCCTCCCCGTGTACCGTCGGCCTGTTGAGCCACCCTTTTTCCTTAAGTTTATCGTATATGTTTTCCGCGCAGCGCCAACTGATATTTTCTGTCAGTTTAAAAACCTCCAGGCATCCGTTTGTTTTGAGCACATCCTCCTTACTGTAATGGTTGTCCATTTTTTCGGATGTTATAACCGCCAGCTGCGCAATATTTTTAGGGCATTTTAGAAGCAGCACCCGGTAAATCATATTGTAATAGAACGATGCGTCTTCAAATAATACCGCCAGCCTGGTCCCTTCCGGCAGCTGTTTCAAATATTCCAAAAACAAGTGCATATGCTCCGAAGACCTCATATTGAACTGACACGCAAAATAACCCCTGTTTTTTAAGTCAATGAGCACACGTTTGGCAAAGCAGGTCTTCCCGACATAACTTTTTCCTATGACAGCGGCCACAAGGCTTTTTTTGTGGGAGACGATTTTATCCTCAAACTCTTCCATTCCCGGTCTTGGAATGTCCCAACTGTGAAAAAAATCATTGTACTGCGATTCACGCCCCATGTACAATTCACTCTCATAATGCAGGTTCATTTCCCTCTGCAGCTGGTCGATCCATTTCATGCCCCTTTCATCCAGCAGCTTTTTGACATCCTTTTCACTGGATATTTCCCCATGCAAAAAAGAGAGAAAGTCTTCCGTTGTCCATGAAATCCAGTAATAGTTTTCTGTTTCCGCTATTTTTCTCCTCAATGTGGCATCGCCGATTTTAGGCGTGATAAAAAAGTAATTGTTTCCCTTCGTATCATATCCGTCGCTTTCATATCTATTTATAATGGTTTTCAAATCGCTTTCCTGAAATTCCGTTCCAAGAAAAATCATATCCCCCGTCACAAACGAATCCCCGAAGCTTTTTAAAAAGCAGGTTTCTTCGTTTAAAAAACTCATGTACTCATCATCGTCAAAAACATATCCGCCCTTTGCATTGTTCACACATCCATGCAGTTTTACCAATAAAGTCTTGCTCTTGCTATTTGTCCTGTCGTCATGGTCATTATTCCATACGTTGAGAGCCTTCCCCCGCTCGCTGTATAAATTCTCCAAAAAATCATCTATATTGAGGGTGTAGATTTTCTCCCACTGGTACTCTACCATATACTGATGCTTTTCCATTCCGTTTGCCGTAACGCCGCTAAAAATGTCCGTAAAAAAATCATCCCTGACATTCTTTCTCTTTTCCGCTGTAACCAGACTGCACAATCCCCGCAAATCCCCTTTGTCCGTAAATGCTTTTGCATCGTCCCTGTCTTCTTCCAGGATAACCGGATCCGGCGGATTGGTGAGGAACATGTGCCCGTACAGTTTTTCAACCAATTTTTGTGCCATGGGTACTTTTTCCCCGTTATGATTTACCGCACCGCAGGAAAAGCCCGCCCCCAAAAGTAGTGCCGGGCTCTTTTCCTCCAAAGAAATTTTTAATTTCGCTATCTCTTTTGTATAATCCCTGTCCACAATATCCTCCCCCTTACGCTTCATTTTCTTAAATCATATCACACTCTTATCCGGAAATGCTCACCAAAATACCTGTCATCAAACTGTTGACTTTTCCCAATACCAAATCAGGTACTTCCCCGTAACAATTCCCCATTCATACTATAAGTCTTTCAGCCTCATGTACAACAGCGGATACGGATTGCCCTGCCCGTCATAGTCTGTCCGTTTGTAAACATGAAAACCCATATGTTCATAAAAGCCTTTCGCAAGCGGATTCTGCTCATTGACTGCCAATTCGTTGACTGAATAATTTTCAATCCCATACTGGATTAGCGCCTTCCCCAGCCCCTTTCCCCGTTCCTTGGGCGCAATAAAAAGCATTTCCAGTTTTTGCTCCTCAATCCCCATAAACGCAACCGGACGGTTGTCTTTGTCCATGACAATGATCAAATGCGCAATCCCTTTCAAGGCTTGCGGGACATACTTTTTGATTTCTTCCACTTCATTCCCTGCCAAAAACAGGTGCGTTGCCTTCACAGATTCCTCCCATACGGCAATTAAATCTTCCATCAATGACGGCGTTATCTTTGTAACTTCTAAAATTTCCATCTGTCCCTCCGTAAATTTCCGCATGATTTTTGGTTCCTTCATTATACCATAATCGACGGCATATTCGCAAAGATAGCCACAACACTGGTGTGACCTGATTTCCGTTGAATTTAATAAATTTGTATTGACTCTAACCCCAAAATCTGCTATTCTAAAAAAGTAATTTATTGGAGATATAGCTCAGCTGGGAGAGCA
>CARDPF010000092.1 GCA_948960675.1 uncultured Eisenbergiella sp. | reverse complement strand
CCATGTCCGCGCAGACAAACCAGAGTCCCTCCCCCCTGAGGCGCTCCATCGCCTGCACCAGATTGGTGACCCGGGCCACCGGCGTATAGTTGAGGGCACCGGCCGAAGCCTTGGCCACTGTGGCTGTCAGCCCCACCGCCCTGTTTTTGGGAATGACGACCCCGTGGGCGCCCGCAAGGTTTGCGGTCCGGATGATGGCCCCCAGATTGTGGGGATCCTCAATCCCATCCAGCAAAAACAAAAACGGCGGTTCCCCTTTTTGCCTTGCCAGTTCCAAAATGTCCCCCACCTCTGCATATTCATAGGCGGCGATACAGGCCACGACCCCCTGGTGCTTTGTGGTTGTGCCAAGCTGGTCAAGCCTCTGTCTTGTGACATATTTTACCGGGGTGTTTCTTTTTTGGGCCTCCCGCAGGATGGTCATGAGGGGCCCGTCCTTACACCCTTCCTGTAAATACAGCCGGTCCACCGTCTTTCCCGCGCGGAAAGCCTCCGTCACGGCATTTCTCCCCTCTATCGTAAATTCCTTATACCGCATCTTTCCCCTTATTTCTGCGCTGCTTTGCAGCGCGCAGACACAAATCTGTTCTCCTCATTCCATCCGCCTTAGAGTACCGTTTTGGTCAATTCAAAGCTTCTTTTCACCAAATAAAACAGCCTGTCCATGCGGTCGCTCAAATACAAAAAGCCGTACAAAGCTTCCAGCCCCGTGGCCCTGTGATAGTCCCCAAGGGACGCGTTCTTTGCCGTCGTGTGCGGATGGGCATTGCGCCCCCTTTTATAAATGGCGTACTCTTCCTCGGTCAGTTCCTCCTGCAGGGCTTTCGCACAGGCCGACTGCGTGGCCGCTTTTACCACTTCGCTTTTCTTTTTATGCAGGGTATTGGGGGAGGCGTTCGCCCGTTCCACCACCAGGGTACGTACGATCAGGTCGTATACGCAGTCCCCCACAAAGGCCAGTGTCAGCGGGGAGTACTTTGCCGGATCCGTCCCCTTTAGCAAAAACGTTTGCCGAACCGCCTCCGGCAGGCTCTTTATGCCTTCTTCCATTTTACGCCCTCGCGGGTATCCTCCAGCACGATACCTTTTTCCAAAAGCATGTTGCGGATTTCGTCTGCCCGGGCAAAGTCTTTTGCCTTTCTGGCAGCCTGCCGCTCTGCAATCAGCGCTTCCACATCCACATCCAACAGCTGCTTTCCGCCTTCCACGAGCAGGCCGCAGATTCCGGTCATCTGTAAAATTTCATCCAAAACCGCCTGCAAAAATGCCCGGCTGCTTTGCCCGTTTGCATGGATGTTGCTAAACTTCACCAGTTCAAAAACCACGGCCAGCGCATCGGCGGTATTGCAGTCATCGTCCATCGCCCCGTCAAACTGCCCCTCAAACGCCTGCGCCTTTTGGAGAAGTTCCTTTTCCCCTTCTTTCAATGCTTCCCCGTCCGCCGCCTGCAGGAAAAACTCCAGATTGGAAACCGCCGCACGGATACGGTCCAACCCGTTTTTGGCCGCCTCCATCAATTCCGCACTGAAATTAAGCTGGCTCCTGTAATGGGCCGAAAGCATGAAGAAACGCAGTACCATGGGATCATATTTTTCCAGGATATCCCTCACGGTAAAAAAGTTGCCCGCAGACTTGCTCATTTTTTTATTGTCAATATTTAAAAAGGCGTTGTGCATCCAGTAATGGGCAAAGGGCTTGCCGTTGGCCGCCTCCGACTGGGCGATCTCATTCTCATGATGGGGAAACACCAGATCCTCCCCTCCCGCATGGATGTCGATCTCATCCCCCAGGTATTTGCGGCTCATCACCGAGCATTCAATGTGCCAGCCAGGCCGGCCGTCACACCACGGGGACTCCCAGAAGGGCTCCCCCTCCTTCTTCGGCTTCCAGAGCACGAAATCCAAGGGATCCTCTTTTTGCTCCTCCCCGGATACCAGCAGGGAACGCTTGCCGCCCTCCAATTCGTCCAGGTTTTTGTGGGAAAGCTTTCCGTATTCCCGAAAGCTTCTGGTGCGGAAATAAACCGTCCCGTCCGCCGCCACATAAGCATGCCCCTTGTCCAGCAGGGTTTGGATCATTTCCTCCATCCCGCTGATTTCCTGCGTGGCCAGCGGATGGACGGTGGCCGGCAGGACATTGAGGGAGGCCATGTCCTTTTTGCACTCTTCTATGTAGCGCTCCGAAATCACATGGGCTTCCACGCCTTCCTCCGCCGCCCTTTTGATAATCTTATCGTCCACATCCGTAAAGTTACTGACATAATTGACGGTGTATCCTTTGTGCTCCATATAACGGCGCACCGTGTCGAATACGATCATCGGCCGGGCGTTGCCGATATGGATCAGGTTATACACCGTGGGACCGCACACATACATCCGCACCTTTCCCGGCTCAATCGGGCAAAATTCTTCCTTCTTTTTGGTTAACGTATTATAGATTTTCATGGCCTTCCTCATTTCCGCGCATTTTTGCGCCATGCTCGCATCATAGCGGTTTTACGCAAATTTTTTGGTCGCTTCCCGCCCTTTTTAAGACTGCGTCAGCTGCTTTACCTGTGCCTCCAGCTCCAGCACCCGGTTAATCAGTTCACTGTTGGCCTTCTGCAAACCGGCAATGTCCTCCCTGACGGGATCCGGCAGGTGCACCTGGTCCATCGTCTCCCTGGGCAGGGGCTGGTTATCCCTTCGCACCACCCGGCCGGGCACCCCCACCACGGTGGAATTGGGCGGAACCGGGGAAAGCACCACGCTGCCCGCCCCGATCTTGGAATTCTCCCCGATGGTAAAGGATCCCAATACCTTCGCCCCGGCGCTGATCATGACATTATCCCCTACCGTGGGATGACGCTTTCCCTGCTCCTTTCCGGTACCTCCCAGCGTCACACCCTGATAGAGCGTAACATTGTTACCGATCACCGCCGTCTCCCCGATAATCACCCCGTTGCCGTGGTCGATGAAAAAACCGCTGCCGATTTTCGCGCCGGGATGAATCTCGATCCCGGTCTTTCTGACTCCCCGCTGGGAAATCCACCTCGCCCAAAAATAGTGCCCGGAGAGATACAGCTTATGGGCAATCCGGTAGTGCATCATCACTTTAAAACTCGGATATAGAAATACCTCCATGGATGAATGAATCGCAGGATCCCTCTCCCGGATAATCCGGATCTCCTCCCTGACATTTTGAATAAACCCCATGGGAACCTCCCGCACAACTTTTCTATTGATAAAAAATCGTCGCTCGGCAGCGACGATTTGACATCCGCTACGATTACAGCATTTTCCTATATGATAAAAAAACCGCCGCCTGTCAGCGGCGATTCAGGGAATGCCCTGCATTCCCCCTAACTCCCACCACAATTACAGCAATTTCCTATAAGATAAAAAAATCCTGGCCGTTTGTCAACCGGTTTCCCCAATTTTTTCTTGCCCCCGCAAAATCGCGCACAGGGCACGATTCTGGCTTCGCAAGATTATGGCAAAACGGTTTGCTTACACCCCCCACATGCGCCACAGCCGCCCGCCGATACATCCCGGTCATAAAGTTCCATCGGGCTTGTGAGAAGGCAGACCGCCTGGGACGCAATCCCTTCCTTCCTGCCGGTAAAGCCCAAGCCCTCCTCCGTGGTCGCCTTTACATTGACCTGCGAGATATCTATACAGAGCACATCCGCTATGTTTTGCCGCATTTGGTCAATATGGGGGCGCATCTTTGGCTCCTGCGCGATGATTGTGGCGTCAATGTTTTCTATCAGGAAACATTGCTCCTCCAAAAGCCGTCCCACATGTCCCAAAAGCTTCATACTGCTGATTCCCCGATAGGCCGGATCCGTATCCGGAAAATGCTTGCCGATATCCCCCAGCGCCGCCGCACCCAAGAGGGCGTCCATTATGGCATGCAGCAGCACATCCGCGTCGGAATGTCCCAAAAGGCCCTTTTCATACGGAATTTCCACCCCGCCCATAATCAGTTTTCTGTCTTTTGTCAGTCTGTGTACGTCGTATCCCATCCCGATTCTCACAACCGTTCCCTGCCTTTCCCTGTATCCCCAACCGGCACGCACCATTGTTGGCACACTGCCACCCCTAAAAGCATTCAATATAGTATACCACACTTTTTCCTTCCTGTGCAAAAATGTGCCGAAAAACTATGGGAATCCATTTTGTGGGCAGGGAAAAGCCCGGTGCGCAGGTACAGTTTTAAAAAAGGCGGACAAAGGAACCGCACCATCCCTTGTCCGCCTTTTTTAAAACCGCCCCTGCGCACCGGGCTTTTCCCTGACAAATCTGCGGATAAGACACCGCCAAAACGTCATGCGTCCAGCATCCGGTAGCCGACCCCCACTTCGGTAAAAATATATTGGGGCTGGGCCGGTGTTTTTTCCAATTTGCGCCGGATATTGGCCATATTGACACGCAAAATCCGGTTATTGTTTCCCATGTTCGGCCCCCAGATTTCCCGGATCAAAAAGTCATACGTCAGCACCTTCCCGGCGTATTTTCCCAAAATCCCCACCAGCTTGAACTCGTTCTGCGTCAAATTGGCATCTTTTCCGTCCACAAAAACCCGGTGCTTATCATAGTCTATCACCAGTCCGCCCACGCAGTAGCGTCCCCCCGGCCCCCCGTTGGGGGAAGGGTAGGAAGAACGGGAATGGCGGATTGCGGTGCGGATCCTCGCCAGCAGTTCCGATGTGCCAAAGGGCTTTGTGATATAATCGTCCGCCCCCAAATCCAGCGCCTCCACCTTATCCTTTTCATGGGTGCGCGCCGAAACCACGATAACCGGCATGGAAGACCACTCCCGCACACGCTGCAGGACTTTTACCCCGTCCATATCCGGAAGGCCGAGATCCAAAATCACCAAGTCCGGACACCGGGAAGTGATCAGGCTATATGCCTCTGCCCCGCTGTCCGCCGTCTCCACATCATAATGATTGGCCTCCAAAACGGCCCGGATAAAATTGCGGATGCTTTTGTCATCCTCCACAATGACCACCCTGTCCTTCACATCCATTTCAGATTTCTTCCTCCCTCGGCAGCCAGAAGGTCACACATGCTCCCCCTCCGTCCAGATTCTTCGCCGTCATATTTCCTTTGTGCGCCCGCACGATGCTCATGCATACCGAAAGCCCGATCCCCATGTTCTTTTTGGAATCATAAGTTTTTCCTTCCCGGGACTGCAGGTTCTCGTCAAATATATGGGGAAGTACAGACTCCCGGATTCCCCCTCCGTCATCCTCCACGGAAAAATCCACCCGCTGCGCACTACAGAGGACGACTATGCGCACTTTTTTTGTTGTTTCCCCGTGCAACATGGCATTTTCCATCAAATTTACCAATACCTGTTCAATTAAAATGCCATCCATGGGCACAAGAAGAACCTCCGGCGGCATTTCCACTTCCACAACAGCCTCCGGAAATCTTTTTTGGAATTTTACCACAGCGCCGCCGATCACTTCCTCCACCACCTCTTCACAGGTCGTAATCTGCGTGCTGTCCCCATGTATCCTTGTGACGGACAGCAAATTTTCCACCACGCGTATCAGCCACTGGGCTTCCTCCACAATGTCTTTAAGCAGTTCCAGCTTTTTTTCTTTCGTGAGCGCGTCATAGTTCTCCATGATTCCTGTTGCGGAACCCAAAACGGAGGTCAGCGGTGTGCGGATATCGTGGGAAACCGCACGAAGCAGATTTCCCCGCATCTTCTCTTTTTCTGCCTCCAGGCGAACCTGCTCCTGCCGCTTTATCTGCGTGGTCAGGGTGCTGACGCTCACCGCCACGGCCAGCATGGCAAGAAAAGTCAGCGGATATCCCGTAATCGTAAAATTCAGCGCAAAATACGGGTAGGTAAATACAAAATTTACCCCGATCACCGCAATCATCGACGCCAGTATCCCGTAAATATAGCCGTCCGTATAACGCGATACAAATAAAACCGCCAGCACAAACAAAAGCGGCACATGGGTATCCGTCGTCACAAATTTTTGCAGCAGAAAACATACTGCCGTTGCAACCGCCAAAATCCCGGCCGTTATACCACAATTTTTGAGAAATAATTTTCCGGGAATATTCCCGCCCCTGCCCGCCTGCATCATGCCCTTATGTTCCCCCCCGTTTTCGCCATTGTAAACACATTTTTACCGGAAGTCAACACCCCCGCAGGAATCCCGCGTTTGCATGTATACATGCTGTTACTGTTCACGGCCCGGAAGCCGCTCACAGTAACGATTCGGGGCGGTATTTTGAGTTTTGCTTCGCAAAAACCGCTCCTCACTCCTGCATCATATTCTCACGGAATGCGCAGTTTATGCGCATTCCTGACCCATGAACAGTAACTACATGCTTACCCTCAGTGGACAAAAAGTCATTCAATCATACAGGGATTTCCCGTATTTTATTTTTCCGTAAATTTTCTGAAAAATAACAACCGGAAGGCTTAACACCAAATAAACCGTCGGAACACCACCCAATACTGCCATCAAAACCACCATAACCACACTGATAAAATTTTCCATATCCTGTCCTTCTTTCCGTAGTCTAAGGCGACATACTTAAAATGATTGGCGCCATACAGCGTGATCTTAACATAGGTTTTTATCCCCATCCATACCCGCAGGCCAATCTTAACCCACCGTTAACGGTTCCCCTCCATTCCTTAGCAAAAACTTAGCCAGTAAAATCCTTTATGCGTATGCAATACAAGTATCGCGTATTATCAGGATTGTAGATTCCCCCATACGCTACAATGGAAAAAACTTTGCCAAAAAGAGGAACTTCATATGACGCCCAAACAACAGATAAATCAAATTATCCAAAATGAGGAGGCCCAAAACGCCGACGGCGCTGGCTTTGACGAATTGACAGACAGGCTGGCAAACTACTATTTGGCGCTTTACCCGGACTTAACCGGCTTGATTATCCGGGAAATCCAGCAGGCCGACTTATTTTAAAAAGCCGCCGTCCGGCAGCTTAAATACTTTATGCACCGCAATTTCCAACACTCTTTCCACGTTTCTTTCACCGGCATAATTCCCCCATTTCCCCCTACAAACGCTGCATGGCTGTCCGGCAGCTTCATGGCGGCATCAGCATTCCATCATTGTGTCCACAGGCCGCTTTTCTGCAAACAGTTCCATTCCCCGCATGATACATTTTTATGGGGAATGTCATATTACGCCAAAAATGAATCCCGCAATTATGCAAAATATACAAAATGTATTGCATTGCAAAATAAGAGATTGATTTTTATATGGGATAATGCTATCATAAAGTCATTGAAAGCGATTGCAGATTGTCGTTGCAATGGAAAAGGAGGGGAAGGCAATTCATGAAAAGTAAAAAAATATCCAAAATGGGGGATTTTTTCCATAACTTGTATAAGTATCGTACATTAACGCTGATGTGCATACCGGCAGTCGCATTTTTCTTTTTGTTCAACTATATGCCAATGCCGGGCATTTATGTCGCATTTGTGAATTATAACATGAAAAAAGGTATTTTTGGCAGTCCTTTTATTGGTCTGAAGAACTTTGAATTCATGGCGGCTTCCGGCAAACTCTGGGAACTCACCAAAAATACCATTTTGTATAACATTGTGTTTATCGTCCTTGGCAACATCTGTGCAATTGCCACTGCAATTTTATTAAATGAAATCAGAAGCAGATATTTCAAGAAAGTTTCCCAGACGCTCATGCTATTACCGCATTTCATTTCACATGTTTTGGTTGGCTTATTGGTTTTTAACCTCCTAAATTCCGATACCGGTTTAATTTGCAGGATCCTGACAAGTCTGGGACATGAAAAATGGCTGCCTTATACGGATCCCAAAGTTTGGCCCATTATTATCCCGCTGGTGAACCTTTGGCAAAACGTAGGTTATGATTCCATTGTCTATTTTGCGGCAATCTGCGGTATAGACGCAGAAATGATAGAGGCGGCCAAGGTAGACGGCGCTAACGGGTTCCAAAGAATTCGTTACATATTACTGCCTTCTTTGAAGCCTACGATTATTATTTTGCTCCTGTTTTCGCTGGGTGGCATTATTAAAGGTAACTTTGGTCTTTTTTACAATATCATAGGTGCAAATTCCATTTTATTTCCGACCACCGATATTATTGAAACCTTCGTATACCGGAGTACTATGAAGGATTTCAATTTTTCGACGGCATCTGCGGTTGGTCTGTATCAGTCCCTTGTCGGGTTTATCATGGTCATGGGCGTAAACTTTACCGTTAAGAAAATTGATCCGGAATATTCTTTATTTTAAGGAAGGGGAGGGACAGGGATGGCAAAAAAATCAATATTGGAGGAACAGGGAACCAAGGTAAAGCTTGGGGCTTCCGATTTATTCATCCGGGGATTCGGATATTTGATTGTAACGCTTTACGCAGCCGCTTGTGTGATTCCGTTTGCTATGATCGTCAGCACTTCTTTCACTTCGGAAAACTATATCCGCAAGTTTGGGGTTACGCTGATCCCGAAAGAATTTACCATGATCGGCTATGAAATGGTTATGAAAGGCAATATGATTTGGCAGTCCTATTTGCTGACAATTGCAATGACGGCGGGCGGAACATTTTTGGGGCTTATTATCATTTCCATGACAGGTTATGCCCTACAAAGAAGGGATTTTCCTTTCCGGAATGTGATTTCATTTTACATTTATTTTACCAGCTTGTTCGGGGCCGGACTGGTTCCTTACTTTTTGTTAATGACGCAGACTTACAAATTAAAAGACAACTATCTGGCGGTATTTTTACCTCTGCTGATGAATCCCTGGCTGATCATTCTGATGAAAAATTTCGTAAAGTCCATTCCGCATGAAATAACGGAATCCGGAAAGATTGACGGGGCCGGGGATATGAGGATTTTTATTTCCCTGATTTTACCCATGCTCAAACCTGCCCTGGCAACGATCGGCCTGTTTTTGGCGTTGGGCTACTGGAACGAATGGTACAATTCCTCCATCTTTTTGGGATCCAAGGTTTCCGTAAAGCCTTTACAGTACACATTATATGAGGTGGTAAATAAAGCAGCGGCATTAAAGAATTCACTGGCAAGCCAATATGTCGCTGTCGTGGATCTGCCGACAGAAAGCGTTAAAATGGCCAACGCCGTGCTTGCGACAGGCCCCATCGTATTGGTTTATCCTTTCGTTCAGAAGTATTTTATCGGCGGCATTACCGTCGGCTCGGTAAAAGGCTAAGAAGCCGTCAGGGCATCATTTTGGGTCACAAATCTGTGCAACGTAACAGTCCGGACAGGACAGGCTTGTTTGAACTGTTACGTGCAAACAGAGTGATAATAAAAAAATGTAGGAGGTAAAAGATGAAAAAGAAACTGATTGCAGCATTGTTGTCCGCAGCGATGGCGGTCGGCATGGCCGCTTGCGGCAACAATGCAGACGTTGGAACTGCGGATGCAGGGAGTGAACCTGTGACGAAAGAACAGGTGCCCACGGGGGATGCGGCATCTGCCGGGGAAAACGTTGAAAACGGGGAACAGGCGGATACCGCAGCTTCCGGGATTGATACATCCGAGCATGTGACGGTAACTTATCTGACAATTGCCGACAAGCCAAACAACACGGCCAATGACGATGTACTGGCACAACTAAACAAGATCCTGAACGAGAAAGTCAACGCCGATTTGGATGTTTATTATATCGGCTGGACGGATTATATGACAAACTACCAGCTGACCCTGACGCAGATGGACGGTTCCGTGGATCTTGTCAGCGCGGCAGACTGGATGAGTGAGTGGGCACTGTGTAAGGATGGCGCTTTTATGCCCCTGAGCGAGGAAATGTTACAGACCTATGCGCCCATCACCTGGGAAGCGGTGACACCCGAGCACTGGGATATGTGCCGATATAACGGTGAAATCATGTTCATGCCGGAAGACCGGTATACCCAGCGTACCAACCATGGTTTTATCTACCGTCTGGACTGGGCGAAAAAAGCGGGGCTGGAGAACGGCGTACATAGCTGGGATGACATGACTACTTACTTTAAATATTGTAAGGAAGCATTCCCGGATATGATTCCCTGGGACAGGAACGCTGGAGCTTCCGTGTCGGAATGCATGGGCGGATACATTGCATCCCATGCGGAACATGGATATTTTGATGCCAGTACCTGCTCTTTCAGGGAGGACGAGCAATATCAGGTCATCTATACCCAGATGGAGTACGGAAAAGAACTTGTGGAATGGGGAAAGCTGATGAAAGAATGGGATGAAATCGGCGTTTGGCGAACAGATGTGCTCAACAATACCACAAGCGATCCCCGTGCCATGTACCGAATCGGCCAGAGCGCGGTTGACCAGCACCATGCACAGACCTATACCGATTTGGTAAGCCCGCTTCCCAGCAATACCATTTATCAGGACGATCCGGAAGCGGAAACGGCTTTCTTCTGGTTCGGCGAAGAAACGGGATGGGCTGTGAATGAGTCTGTTGTACACGGCACAATGGCCATTTCCGCCGCGAGCGAGAATCCGGAACGGGCCCTGATGGTTTATGACCTCCTTTGCAACGACCCGGAGTGTTACCGGTTAATTAACTACGGTATTGAGGGCCGCCAGTACGCATTGGATGAAAACGGCTATAAGTATCAGCCGGATACCTATTCCGAGGATGCAGACAAAATTGATTTTGCCTTTTGGGAAGGCCGCAATGACGAACTGGAACTCAAGGATGCAAACCGTAACTGGGAAAAAATTGACGAAATATATACGGAACTTGGAAAACACGTTAAGGATAGTCCTTACCTG
>CARDPF010000091.1 GCA_948960675.1 uncultured Eisenbergiella sp. | reverse complement strand
ACAAAGATCCCCTTCTTCTCCTCCGCGCACACCTTCAAAAAAGGCTTTATCCCGTCGGACCCAAGGTAGGGATTTACCGTGACAAAATCCTCATCAAAGCCCCGGCAGAATTTGCTTCCCACCTGCACCCCGCCCAGATGCCCCACTGCATAAGCCTCTGAGGTGGAACCGATATCCCCCCTCTTTACATCACCGATTACTACCAGCCCCTTTTGCTTACAGTATTCCACCGTTTTGTGAAAAACCCCAACCCCTTCCACGCCAAACTGCTCATACATGGCAATCTGGGGTTTCACGGCCGGAATCAGGTCGCAGACGGCATCCACAATCCCCTTATTATACTGCCAAATGGCCTGCGCCGCGCCCTGCAGGGTTTCCCCGTATTCCGCAAAGGCTGCACGGGTGATAAAACCCGGAATAAACTTCATCATCGGATCCAGCCCTACCACAATGGGCGCATTCGTTTTTTTGATGTTGGCAATCAGTCGATCAATCATAGGAATCCTCCATTCTTATTCAACCTGCAAATTTGCCGCGCCAGCTTTTGCCCCAGCCGGTTTGCCGGTTCTTCTATCCACCGGTGCGCCAAATACGCCCCCATGGCCGTCACTCCCAACCCGATGCCCAAAACCGCAGCCACAGGAAGCTGCACATGGGCCTGCAGCAGCACAATACCGTCCACCACCGCCGCATGTACCAAATATATCGCATAGGAGTACTTGTCCAAGACTGCCGTCAGCCGGGCCGCCGGCCCTTCTTTGTTTCCCCGAAGAAACGCGCCTGTCAAAAGAACCACGGCCGCATATCCCCAGGAAAGAACGGTAAAATAGTCGTTTCCCTTCCCGCTTGCGCACCCTGCAATCCCCAGCGCCATGGCAAACAGGGCAAACCGGCCTGCCGCTGCCGCCGGAGGGTATGCAGCGGCCAATTCCCCGGCCAGCATTCCCAGCGCGAAAAAATGCAGATAGTAAAACGCCATCATATAAGCGGACAGCCCTGCTTCCACCCAGACATGGCGCAACAAAAGCAGCGCCAAATACAAAACCGCCGCCCGCCACACACTCCCCCGGATCAGATACACAAACAGCGGCGCGCAAAGATAAAAGAATACAAACAGGCTGATCGTCCATGTCGCACCGATGTTGGACCAGAAATTATCCGGCCCCGGAATACAGGCATTGGTCAGGAAAAAATACCGCAGCCAATACAGCCCTGCAGGATCGTCCGGCACATCCCGCAAAAGCAGGCCATGCAGCGCCATATAGTAAAAAATGACGGCATAATACAGCGGCAGAATCCTGAAAAGCCGCCTGCAGTAATAGGCCAAAACCCCTTTCCTTCCCCAATCCGCCTGCCCTCCTCCCATGCGGCAGGCCAAAAAGCCGCTGATCAGGAAAAACAGATACACTCCCGAAGCGCCAAAGTTCGCCACAGACGCCCAAAATCCCTTTACCCCCATGCGCGGCGCCAGATGGGAAACAAATACGCCCAGACAGGCAAGCACCCGCAGAACCCGGATATTGTCAAAGGTTGTTGCATTCCTGTTTCCACCCATTTACATTTTCCCGATGCTTTGCATCAAATACTGAAACATTCTGGCGTAAACATCCGGTGTATAGTGCAGTCCGTCCGACGTGGTCGTGTACCCGGTCATGACCAGATACTGATACAGCGGAATCCGCCCGATACCCTGATCCAGCCGGTTGCTCAGCTGGTTGTTAAAATATTCCACGGCCCAGTTGCGTTTGCCGTATTCGTTTTCCCCCACCGGACCGACGGTTGCGAAATAGACCACGGCCCCCTTCTCCCGCCAGTCGTAGGCATATTGGTTGATGGTGGCAATGTATTCATTGTGCTTGGACAGATCGTTGACCCCATAGTTGACCACAATGACGGAACCGGGCGTCACATATTGGTCAATGTCCGCTTTCGCCTTCTGTGTGGCAAGCCATTCGTGGCCGCCGCCAAAGCACGCCACGAAAGCCACGCCCGGATAAGCGGCCGTACCCCCCACCGCATTCCCCATTTGTCCGGTCCTGGAATCCCCCACAAAAATCACATTGCCGCCCGGCAGGGCCGCTGCCTGTTCCTGTAAAGCTTGGGCTTCCTGCTGTGCAGGGGCCTGTACCTGCATTGCCGCCTCCTGCTGCGCAGATGCCTGTTGCTGTACCTGCGCCGCCTGCCGTGCGGCCTCCTGTGCCTGCATTGCCGCCTCCTGCGCCTGCCGCAGCGCTTCCTGCTGTGTAGCATTGTACTTAACTGCCGCCGCCTGCTGCGCAAGCGCTGCCAGCATGGCATCGTCCACCGGCACCTGGGTCAGCAGTCTGGAACTTACATAACCAAGCCCGTTTCCGTATACAATCTGGATCCAGCCGCTTTTTTCCAATCCGCAGGCATTGACCACCTGTCCGGCTTGCAGCTTCCCCAAAAGGGGCTCCTCCCTGCCTGCCCCGGCCCGCACATTCGCCTGCGAAACCGTCACCATCGCGGCCGTCATCTCCGTCATTTCCTGCCCTGCGCCGTCACCGGCGGCCGCACATACCGTGGTTCCTCCCAACAACAGCCAAAGACCCAAAAAACCTACGGCCATACCGGCCATCATTTTTGCTATTTTTCCCATGACACGCCAATTTTGCCGGGAAAGGGCTGTGCGCTGTACTGTTGCCTACGCCGTTTCCCTTCCCGTCCCTCCTTTCCTGCTACCTTGACTGCAAAAAAATATTTTCCCGCTGTGCCTTTTGGTCGTCCGGATATAAGGCCAAATACTGCTGCATGGATATTTTGGCCTGCTCGAACTGTCCCAAATATTCCAATGCCACAATTTCGTTGAAACGCAGGGACTGCATCACCGTATTCCCCTCCATGGCAAGTCCCGACCGAAAAGCGTTGAGGGCCGCTTCGTACTCCCCCACCCGCAGCTTACACAATCCCAGCTGGTTATAAATTTCCGCATCCTCCTGCTTGGTCTCCAGATAAGTTGCGTACACGCTGGCCGCATAATTGTAATCCCCCAGGTTCTCATACGACAGGCCCAAAAGCTTCACTGCCCCCGCCCCCTTGCCATCTTTGACTTTTTCCAGCGACACCCGGGCCGTCTCATAATCCCCCAAATAAAAGCTCATCCTTCCTTTATCGTAATCGGACAGCCGAAGGGACGTGTCCGCCAACACCGCCTGCAGCCAGTCGGCGCCAAGCTGTGCCTGACCGTACCGGCTTAAGCTTACGCAGATATCAATGAGCATATCATAATCCGTTTTATCCACCGCGATGGCCTGCTCAAAATCCGCCTTGGCGGCCTCCACCTTGCCCTGTTCCAGTTCCAGCGTTCCTTTCAAATACCAGGCCTGCTTCTCCCTGGGCCTAAGATCCACGATGGCCTGATACACCGCAAGCGCCCGGTCGGTCTGCCCTCCCCGGTAATAAGCGGTCGCCAGATAGTAATTGATGTCAAAATCAAGCTGGTCTATGCGGGCATCGCTGTAACGAAGCGCTTTCTCCAGGCTCTGCGCCGCACTCTCATAATCCGTCAGTCCGATATAGGCAAGGCCCTGTCCCCGGCAGATCAGCTGCATGTCTTCCTTGTTTACCGTAGCGGCCTCAAAACTGTGCAGGGCTCCCTCATAATCCATCTGCTCGATCTGCTGCATCCCCTTTGCGATGTTCTCCCCCGTTTTTGCGCCACATCCGCCCAAAATCCCCGTCAGGAAACATACCGCCAATACCGCCAGGTTTTTTTTCCCCCGTACCTTCATTTTCACCTTCCTGCCCTCTTTTCCGGCCGGCCTTCATGACGTCTTTTACGACATCTTCTTGCGCAGGCCCTTGGGATAATGGTTTTTCATGATGCCGCCTGCAAGCTTTCCCCAGCCTATGCTGTAACCGTCTACGGTCATCAAATACCATCCCTTTTCCCCTTCGGCCTGTATTGCCATGCCCTCTATCCATTCCCTGCAGGCATTCTCCCCCAGTTCATGGACACGCCTGGCCTTTTTTTTGTCCAGAAAAAGCGCCAACGCGTGGGCCGGCTCGAACCTGTCCTTTTTCCACGTGCCCAAATGCAGACCCGGACGCAATACTTTCATTCCCCGCAGATCCGGCATATCCTGCGGGGCAAGGTATAGTTGTTCCCCGAATTTCAGGAAATCCCCCTCCCAATCGGCCTGCAGGTTTTCTGCGGCAAACTTCTCCCATGCCTCCCACTGGCCGGACGTCATTTTTTTATCCACACGACAGCCGCCCGCAAGCTGCACATTTCCCGGCGGATTTCCCTCTTTTTTCATTACCGCCAGATAATGTCCTTCCCCCCTGCTTTTGTGGGGCCATAGGCGGAGGGTATCTGCCAGACTTTTCGTTGCAAGCCCCGGCGGTACCCATTGGGGACACCCCCTGTCGGCTGTTTCCCATTCCGGTGCCTTTTCCACACCAAAATCCGGATGACGCTGCAAAAAGCGCGCGACGCTTCCCTCATCCTCCTCGGGGGCAAACGTACAGGTGGAATATACCAGCCGTCCCCCCGGCGCAAGCATCTTGGCCGCACTATCCAATATCTGGTCCTGACGCGCCGCACACATGCGCACATTTTCCGGACTCCACTCCCTGCAGGCTTCCTCGTTTTTGCGGAACATCCCCTCGCCCGAACAGGGCGCATCCACCAATATCCGGTGAAAATAACCAAAAAAACGCTCCGCCAGCCGTCCCGGCGTCTCGTTTGTCACCAAAGCGTTGGCAATGCCCATCCGCTCCACATTTCCGGATAAAATTCTGGCGCGGGCCGGATGAATTTCGTTGCATACCAAAATCCCCTTCCCCTGCATCGCCGCCGCAATCTGGGTACTCTTTCCGCCCGGGGCCGCACACAAATCCAAAATCCGCTCCCCGGGCTTTGGGTCCAGACAGACGGCGGGCGCCATTGCGCTGGCCTCCTGAATATAGTAAACGCCTGCTTCATGCCATACATGCTTTCCCGGCGTATCCTCCCTGCCATAATAAAATCCGTTCTCCTCCCACGCAACACCCGACAGGCTAAAGGGGCTTTTTTCCAAAAAGGCTTTTCTGTCTGCTTTCAAAGCATTCAGCCGCAAAGACTGTTCCCTTTCCTGTGTAAAGCATTGTAAAAAGGAGGGATATTCCTCCTGCAGCATCCCCTGCATTCTCTTTGTAAATTCCTGTGGCAACATACCCGGTTCACGCCTTTCTGGTTCCTAAACGCCCTGCCTCTATCATAAACCAGAATGCCCCATTGTGCAACAAGGAAATCCGTAAAACACCCGAGGCTTAAACAGGCCAGACTTGTTTGGACCGTTACGGACTATTACGCTCTTTTTGAAAATATTGAAAATAACTATATTCTTTTTTTAAATTTATGATATAATGGGACTAACATACCATACAAAGAGGTGAACCCATGGATACAAAAATTTTATTGGAAAGCGGAACAAACGAACTGGAAGTATTGGAATTTAAGCTGGGCGGCAGTTCCTACGGCATCAATGTAGCAAAGATACGTGAGATCATGGAATACAGGGAAATCACCCCGATCCCCAACGCCCATCCGAGCATTGAAGGTGTTTTCATGCCGCGCGATGTGCTCATTACGGCGATCGACCTAAAAGACTACTTAAACAAAGGCCGGTCCGGCCCGGAAGGCCTTTTTATCATTACGAACTTTAATAAACTCAACATCGCGTTTCATGTGGACTCTGTAATCGGCATTCACAAGGTATCCTGGACCAACATCATCAAGCCCAGTACCACCATTTCCACCCCCGAGAACGGCATCTGCACCGGTATTGTCAAGCTGGAGAACGACCTGATCATCATTCTGGACTTTGAGAAAATCGTGGCGGACATCGATCCGGAGACCGGCCTGAAAGTGACGGAGATCGACGCCCTGGGCGAACGGGAACGCAACGATATCCCGATCCTGATTGCGGAAGATTCCGCCCTGCTCAACAAGCTGATTGCGGACTGCCTGACCAAGGCAGGCTATCAGAACCTGACCCGCACGGAGGACGGACAGCAGGCATGGGATCTCATCCGGGAATACCGGGACAACGGCACTTTGGACCAGCACGTCCGCTGTGTCATCACCGATATCGAAATGCCCCTGATGGACGGCCACCGTTTGACAAAACTCATCAAGGACTGCGACGAAACCAAGCACATTCCCGTCGTCATTTTCTCTTCCCTGGTAAATGAGGAAATGAAACTCAAAGGCTTGGCACTGGGGGCCAACGCCCAGCTTTCCAAACCGGAAATTGGCAATCTGGTCAAGGTAATTGACGGATTGGTGTCACAGGTTTCCCAATCCTGACTACAATAGGCAAGCCTTAAACGGGCGGAGGATGGATTAACTTCCATCCTCCGTTTTTTTGTACAACCTTTTTTTGCTGCATCCGTTTCATGCTTTAGCGCATCAATCACAAAAATGGGGGGAAAGGAGGCTGAGAACCATTTCCAATCATACATATGGCTACATTCGTGTCAGCACCCGCGACCAAAATGAAGACCGGCAGTTGGCCGCCATGCGCAAGTTACCCATCCCGGAAAAGAATATTTTTCTGGACAGGCAGTCCGGAAAAGATTTCGAGAGGCCCCAATACAAAAAGCTGTTCAAAAAATTAAAGCCGGACGATTTGCTCTATGTCAAAAGCATCGACCGGCTGGGACGCAACTATAATGAAATTCTGGAGCAATGGCGGATTTTGACCAAAGAAAAAAGCATTGACATCGTGGTACTGGATATGCCACTTCTGGACACCCGCATAGGGAAAGACTTAATGGGAACCTTCCTCAGTGATATCGTTTTGCAGGTGCTTTCCTTTGTAGCGGAGAACGAACGCGCCAACATCCGCCAGCGGCAGGCGGAAGGCATCGCCGCCGCAAAGGCTAAGGGCATCCGGTTTGGCCGGCCTCCCAGACCCCTTCCCGACAATTACCACAATGCCTACCGGCGCTGGAAGGACGGAACCATCACCGGCACGGCTGCGGCAAAAGAATGCGGGATGCCGCTGTCCACCTTCCTCTACCGGGCAGAAACTTACGAAAAAAAACAAATGTCTTAAAAGGGCACTTTTACAAAAAACCTTACTTTTTTGTAAAAGTGCCCTTTTTATTAAAAAAGAATATCACAATACCCACCGTTTTTCAATACCCCTAAGAAATTTAATGGACTGCGGGGGAAACAAGGGATACTACCCGCAGTGGGCAAAAGGGGTTGCAAAAACGTAACCGTTTTTGCAAACGGAACGAAAAGCCTGCAAAAAACCGTAACCGTGCAGGCAGGCCCGTCAGGGGGAAAACCAAATGGAAGCATTAACTTACGCCGTAATGCGCACAGAAAAAAAATACGAAATACCGCCCGTCACAAGTTTTATGCTGGCGAACCGGCTTTCCAAAATCATGGACACGGACCGCCACGGCGGCCCCTGCGGCTACACGGTGCGGTCGTTGTATTTTGACAGCATTGACGACAGTGATTTTTTTGATAAGGTAAACGGGTTGGAATTCCGCAGGAAAATCCGCCTGCGGATATATTCCCCTGCCCAGCGAAGGGTAAAACTGGAGTTGAAGCAAAAACAGGGAACCGTCCAAGTCAAAAAGACACTGGAAATTTCACGGGAGTCCGCCGCCGCACTCATTGAGGGAAATTTTTCTTCCCTCCTCACACTAAAAGGAAACTTTCCAAAAGAACTTTACCAAATCATGTCCTGCGGACTTTACCGTCCAAAATGTATCATTGCATACCACCGGACTGCCTTTACCGCACAGGCCAGCGACACCCGCATCACCATTGATACCGATGTCCGCGCATCGAAAAACTGTGCCTGCTTCTTTGCCTCCTCCCCTGCCCTTTTGCCGATGCTTCACTGGCCTGTTCTTGAGGTGAAGTACAACGGCTTTCTGCCGGAGCAGTGCAGGCAGGCCGTCAACCCGGCCGGTATTTTGGAAATGGCCTTTAGCAAATACGAAATGGCCCGGCGTCTGGTTTATTAATACAGGAAGGAAAATGAAATGAAAGAAATCATCGCACAGCTTTCACAAACCATGGGAAGCGAACTATCCATAACACAAATCTGCCTGAATTTTGCAGCGGCGCTCCTTCTGGGACTTGTGATTTACATCTCCTACCGCTTTTCCCACTCCGGCGCCGTATACAGCGCCAGATTCAATGTATCCCTGCTGATGCTCACCCTGATTACCACGCTAATAATGAATGTAATCGGAAATAACATCGCCTTATCCCTTGGCATGGTCGGCGCACTGTCCATTGTACGTTTCCGCACGGCCATCAAGGATCCCAGGGATTCCACCTACATATTCTGGTGCATTGCCGTCGGTATCAGCTGCGGCGTTTCCTACTACCTTTTGGCCTCCATTGGAACCGGTGTCATCTTTCTTGTCATGCTGCTCTTGGGCGCAGTCAAAAGCAACGACCGCTATCTTCTCATCGTGCGTGCGGCGGCCAAAACATCACAGCAGATTGAAAGAACCGTTTTGCTCCAGTATGAGGGCCAAGCCCTCTTGCGGGTCAAAAACCAGGGCGCCGAAGATGTGGAATACATCTACGAACTGTCCCAAAAGATGCTGGAAGGGGGGAAAAAGAAAAACCCAAATATCAATGAGGCGCTTTTCCTCCTAAAGGGAGTGACCCATGTGGATTTGGTCTGTCAAAACGAGGAGGTGAACCGCTAAACCATGAAGCCACTAAGTGACCGGCATAAAAGCGCGCTCCTTATCGCAGGGCTTTTGCTATCCTCCATCACAATGGGGCTGGTATTTTCCCCAAAGGACGGTTATTTCTTTCCGGAGCCACTCAAGGCCGTGGATGAAAAAACCACCGATCTGCATGACCGGGCCATCACCGCCGACGAAAGCTTTCAGGCAGGGGACCGGTTTTCCAGCGCCACAACAAATTTTCGCGACCGGAAAATGGAAATTGATGAAACGTTTACAAGCAATCTTCCCCTTGTCATTTTAGACACCGGCAGGAAACGGCCGCCGCAATACAGCAACTATGACGAAGGTTTAGGTTACGCCGTCCGTAGGGAACATATAGATCCTTTTGTGGAGGGAGAAATCAGCCTGATCGACACGGCCAAAAGCACAAACCGCCTGACAGACAATCCTGTGGTAAGCTCCAAAGTGCGGCTGCGCAGACGGGGAAATTCCTCCGAACACTATGACAAACACCAATATCTGCTCAAGCTGGTGGACGAAAGCGGGCGTCCAAACCGCCAAAATATCCTGGGCATGGGGGCCGACGACGAATGGATTCTGAATATTTCATTCATTGACAAGTCCCTTTTGCGCAACTATTTGGCTTACACGGCCGCCGGGGAAATCATGCCCTATGCGCCGGACGCAAAATTCTGCGAACTGGTCTTCAAAGACGGGGATACCTATCAATATGAAGGACTTTACCTGATGCTCGAAAGTGTAAACGTCGGCAAAGACCGTGTCCCTTTACCAGCCTTTTCGGAGAACGCCCAATATCTTCCTGCCCTGCTGCGGCGGGACCGGTACAATCCGGAAGGGATCCTTTTGGACAACTATGCAAGCAAATACCGGCTTTTGTACGGATATTTAGAGGTCAAATGGCCCAACGCATCCGTTTTGACGCAGGACGATATCGTGCGTATCACGGAACAGATCAATCCCTTTGAGGAAGCACTTTTTGCCAAAGATTACGGGGATTTTATAAAATACCGGGATTATGTCGATCTGGATTCCTTTACCGACTATTTTATTATAAACGAATTTTTCATCAATTACGATGCCGGAAGGAATTCCACTTACATGTACTTTGATTACAGCGGAAAGCTACGGATGGGACCCGTCTGGGATTTTGACGGGGCAATGGATAATTACAAACTGGAAAGTGCAAATTTTGCGTCAACAGCCTTTCACAACGCGCCCTGGTTTTTGCAAATGCTGCGTGACCCGGCATTTGCCAATGCGATCATAAACCGCTATCATGCATTGCGCCAAAGCATTTTATCCGACAAATCCATACAATCCTTTATAGACCAAACCGTAACGGGACTGGGGCCGGCAATCGACCGGGACTGGGCTCGCTGGGGCTATTTTTACGCGGGCAGCAAATATTTGCAGGAATCGTATGAAAACCAGCCGGACCGCAACACCAAAACCCACGCGGAGGAAATTGCAAAGCTCAAATACGTGCTGTCCACACACGGGAACTGGCTGGATACGCACCTGGACAGCCTGTACCAATTCGCTGACCCTGATGCGCCAACGCCGCAGGAAAATCTCCCCCAAAAGCGGCAGACAGGCAGCGTACTGGCGTTGGTATATCTTGGAATTTTCTTTATCTGCGTCACACTGGTCCAACGCCTGGAACGGGGGGAATAAATAAAGATAGGAGTAAGAATATGGCACACAAAAAGCGGAAGTTATGGTTTATCCTATTGGCAGTTTCATCGGTCATCTACATTTTCTGGCGGCTGTTTTTCACGCTGCCCCTCCACCATGGCATCGTATCCCTGATCGCCGGAGCCGCCCTTTTTTCAGCGGAGCTGATCAGTAATCTGGAGGCGCTGATCCACATGCACTGTATCAGCCGCAGCCAGGACACCAAAATGCCGGAGGTTCCCCCACACCTGTACCCCCACGTGGACGTCTTGATCGCCACCCACGGCGAAGATGCAGCACTTCTTTTAAAAACGGTCAACGGCTGTTGCCACATGCAATACCCGGATCCGTCAAAAGTGCATATTTTCCTCTGCGACGACCAAAACCGCCCCGAGATCGCGTCGCT
>CARDPF010000090.1 GCA_948960675.1 uncultured Eisenbergiella sp. | reverse complement strand
TCCCCTGATAGACGTTTTTGTCTATTCGTTTGAGGAGGGATATAATTTTGCGTCCCAGACGTACTTTGGGACGGGCTGGTACAATTATTCCTATGTCCTGCACGACCCTTATTTTTTGCAGGCGGTCAAAAATACGTTTGTGCTGGTGATGATAACGGTGCCGCTTTCCACCGGCATTGCGCTGTTGGTTTCCCTGGCGCTTGCCTCCGTCAAAAAGCTGCAAAAGCTGTTTCAGACGGTGTATTTTCTGCCGTATGTAACCAATACGCTGGCTGTGGGGCTGGTATTTATGATTCTGTTTAAAAAGACGGCGTATTCCGACGGTCTTGTCAATCTTTTGCTGCACTGGTTTGGGGCAGGCAGCGTGGATTTTATTGACGGCCCGTACTGGGCAAAAATGTTTGTGCTGTGCTTTTATACGGTGTGGGTGGTCATGCCTTTTAAAATCCTGATTTTGACCAGCGCACTGTTATCAGTGAATCCGGACTATTATAAAGCTGCCCGGGTGGACGGCACTTCGAAGGCGAGAATTTTTTGGCGGATTACCCTGCCGATGATCTCCCCGATGATTTTTTATCTGGTGATCACCGGATTTATCGGCGCGTTTAAAGCTTATAGCGATGCGGTGGCCCTTTTTGGAACCAATTTGAATGCGGCGGGTATGAATACCATTGTGGGCTACGTCTATGATATGCTCTACGGGGACAGCGGCGGCTATCCTTCCTACGCTTCCGCAGCGGCTGTTTTGCTGTTTGCGATTGTGCTGACGATCACATGTATCAATCTGCTGGTCAGCAGGAAAAAAGTCCATTATTGAGGGGGGAATTGGGATGGATTATATAAGGCTCGAAAAAAAGACCAGGATGAAAAACGGGGCCGTAGCGGCGGTTACTTATGTGCTTTTGGTTTTTTGGGCGATTTTGGTATTGTTTCCATTTTACTGGATGGTGCTGACGTCCCTCAAAGGATATGGCGCATACAACTCGGAATATGTGCCGCAGTTTTTTACGCTGTCGCCCACGCTGGAAAATTATGCGGAAGCCTTTAGCGCCGTACCGCTGGCCCGGTATTTTTGGAATACGGCGGTTTTTACCGTGATTACCACGGCCATTATGCTGGCAGTGATTACGCTGGCCGCTTTTGCCTTTGCCAGGCTTTCGTTCCGGGGGAAAAACGCCGCTTTTGTTTTGTTCCTTTCCCTGATGATGATTCCCAACGAACTGGTGGTGATCACGAACTTTGTGACGGTCACGAACCTGAACCTGCGCAACTCCTTTGCCGGATTGATTCTGCCCTCCGTCACCTCCGTGTTCTATATCTACCTTTTAAAGGAGAACTTTGAGCAGATACCCGACAGCCTCTACTATGCGGCCAAGGTGGACGGCACTTCGGACTTTAAATACCTGCTTAGGGTGATGGTGCCGATTGCAAAACCCACCCTGATCACCATTACGATCCTAAAGGTGATCGAGTGCTGGAATTCTTATGTGTGGCCCCGGCTTATCACGGACGACGAAAATTATTATCTGGTTTCCAACGGAATCCAGGAAATCCGGGAAAACGGATTCGGACGTGAAAACATACCGGCGATGATGGCGGCGGTGGTAGTCATTTCCATTCCCCTTATCGTTTTGTTTCTGCTGTTTCGCAATAAGGTGATGGCCGGTGTGTCAAGGGGAGGGACGAAAGGATGAGGAAAAAGAAAAACAAAAGCATCATACCGGTACGGGCCGGTATCCTTGTGTGTCTGGCCGCCATGCTTGTCCTTCTGGGCGGCTGTCATGGGTCCAAGGGATTGTCTGCCTTTGCGGTTCCGGAGGAATTTAACGACAAGAGGGAATACGAGATCACCTTTTGGGCGAAAAACGATACCAATAAGACACAGACACGTATTTATGAGAAAGCGATAGCGGATTTCGAACGGCTTTATCCCAATATTACGGTAAACCTGCGGCTTTATACGGATTATGGGAAAATTTATAACGATGTAATCACCAATATCGCCACCAATACCACGCCCAATGTGTGCATTACTTATCCGGATCATATCGCCACTTACCTGACCGGCGCGAATCTGGTGGCACCGTTGGACGAACTGTTGGAGGATCCGCAATATGGGTTTGGCGGAAGCGGCCTTTTGTATGACGCGCCCACAAAAGAGGAGATGATACCGAAATTTCTGGACGAGTGTGTGATTGACGGCCATTACTATGCGGTTCCTTATATGCGTTCCACGGAAGCCTGCTATATCAACAAAACCTATGTGGAGGCCCTGGGGTATGAACTTCCGGAGGCGCTGACCTGGGATTTTGTCTGGGAGGTTTCCGAGGCGGCGATGGAAAAGGACGGGGATGGCAGCTTTTTGGTTAACGGGCAGAAGGTGATGATTCCTTTCATCTACAAATCCACGGACAACATGATGATTCAGATGCTAAAGCAAAAAGGGGCGGGATATTCCACCGGGGAAGGGGAAATGCTGTTGTTTAACGATACCACAAAGCAATTGCTTTCCGAAATCGCGGCCCATGCCAAAACGGAAGCTTTTTCCACCTTTAAAATTTCCAGCTATCCGGCTAATTTTTTGAATGCCGGGCAGTGCATTTTTGCAGTGGATTCCACGGCGGGGGCTACCTGGATGGGGACAAATGCGCCGCTTTGCGATATCAGTCCGGAGAAATTGGTGGAATTCGAGACGGCGGTCATGGCGGTTCCGCAGTTTGACACAAACGCCCCACAGATGATTTCTCAGGGGCCGTCGCTATGCGTCTTTAATAAGAGCGACCCGCAGGAGGTATTGGCTTCCTGGCTGTTTGCCCAGTACCTTTTGACCAATGAAGTACAGATTGCCTATGCACAGACGGAAGGGTATGTGCCCGTGACCCAAAAAGCGCAGCAGGATGCAGGCTATCTGGAATATTTGTCCGCTGGCGGGCAGGATAACGGGCTGCATTACGACGTCAAGATCAAGGCGTCCAGACTTCTTTTGGAGCAGACGGATCATACCTTTGTGACCCCGGTGTTCAACGGTTCGGCCTCCCTTAGGGATGCAGCGGGACACTTGATTGAGGATACGGTAAAATCCGTCCGGAGAAAAAAAACCGTGGATGATGCCTATATGGAAAAGCTGTTTATGGATGCCGCCTCGTTGTACCATCTGGACCAGGGGGACAGGCAGGGTGAGGCATTTACCGGTAAGGCCGAATTGGGAAAACTCCCTCCCACGGCCATGGTTTTGCTTTCGGCCCTTGGGGCAGCCTGGGTGCTGATTCTTGCATACGTCGTCTTTTCACTGGTAAAAAAAAGGCAACACTCTTGATTTTCAAAAAAATTCGTGTATAATGATCTCGAAGTGTAGCCGTTTGGGTTTACCTGAACGGTTCGCTGGGAGTTTATCAATCAGATTTTGGGGCTTTTTGCTTAGGAGAGCCCAAAGAGGAGAGAAAATGAAAAAATTTACATCGTACCTGTTGACTTTGCTGCTGGTATCTGCCTGTGTGGGCTGCGGCAATTCCGGTGACGCGGCCAAAGAGCCTGTCGCTTCGTCTGAAGCGGTGGAATCCGTGGCGGCAAGCGAGGAGGTTTCCGTACCGGAGACGACTCCCGAGACGCAGGAGGTGGCTGCTTCCACAGAAGCTGTCCCGGAGACAGAGAGCGCTGCGGACAGCCAGACCGCAGGGGTAATGACTTATGCCGAGTATGTGGCGGCCCCGCTGGATTCCGAAGTGGTGGTGGAGACTTATGTGCAGGCGAAGCAGTCCTGGTGGGAGGATAAGGCTACCGTGTATTCCCAGGATGAGGACGGCGCCTATTTCCTGTACAATATGGCCTGCTCCGAGGAGGATTATGAGAAGCTGACGCCCGGAACCAAGATCAAAGTGACCGGTTATAAGGCGGAATGGTCCGGCGAAGTGGAAATCATCGACGCAACCTTTGAGATTGTGGAGGGCAATTATGTGGCTTCCGCACTGGATGTCACCGATCTTTTGGGGAAGGATGAACTGATCGACCATCAGAACCAGTACGTATCCTTTAAAGGAATGACCGTGGAGGCCAGCAAGGATGCGGACGGCAATGAAGCCGCGTTTTTGTATAACTGGGACGGTTCCGGCCAGGACGGCGACGACCTGTATTTCAATGTATCGTTGAACGGCGAGACCTATACGTTCACAGTGGAGTCCTATCTGTGTGACAAGACCACGGATGTATATGCCGCAGTGAAAGAACTCAAGGTTGGCGATACCGTCGATATGGAAGGCTTCCTCTATTGGTATGAGGGTGTAAATCCCCACATCATTTCCGTGACGGCTGCGAAATAAGCCATGAAAGTCAAAAAAGTACCCCGCCGCTTGTGGCGGGGTATTTCTTTTTGCCACAAAAATCAATTATGCGGGGCCAAGGCCCGGGCGGCTTGTGGACGGCTTGCAGGTTTTGGAATTTTAATAGTAACGATTCGGGTCGGTATTGCGAGTTTTGCTACGCAAAAACCGCCCCTTGCGCCTGCATCATTTTCTCATACCCATGAACAGTAATACTGCTCCACTGCGGGTAACAATTTCCGTGAAATTTAGACTTGCCCAATTGCATAATTGCGATTATAATGGTAATGGCTTTTAGGTTGTGGAAAAGCGGCCATATATACAATGGTTTTGATTTTCATAATAAACTGGCATGTGCCATTGCTGGCATGCCATTACGCAGGAAGGCAAAGGAGATAAGAATATGGAACGATTGGTGGGAACCGTATCCAGAGGCGTTAGGGCTCCGATTATCCGGCAGGGGGACGACCTTGCCACAATTGTGGTGGATTCCGTTTTGGCGGCGGCCGAAAGCGAGGGATTTGCGTTGCGCGACAGGGACGTGGTGGCGGTTACGGAAGCCGTTGTGGCGCGTGCGCAGGGCAACTATGCAGGGATAGACCAAATTGCAAAAGATGTGAAAGACAAATTCGGGGACGATACCGTTGGGGTATTGTTTCCGATCTTAAGCCGTAACCGGTTTGCAATCTGCTTAAAGGGGATTGCCAAAGGCTGCCGTAAAATCGTGCTGATGCTAAGTTATCCTTCCGACGAGGTGGGCAACCATTTGATTGACGAAGAGGAAATGGACGAAAAGGGCGTAAACCCCTGGACGGACGTGCTCACGGAGGAGAGGTACCGGGAACTGTTCGGCTACAAGAAGCATGTGTTTACCGGAGTGGATTATGTGGAGTACTATAAAAACCTGATTCGCGAGGCAGGGGCCGAAGTGGAGGTCATTTTTGCAAACCAGCCCAAGGCGATTCTGGCGTACACAAAATCGGTTTTGGCCTGTGACATTCACAGCCGTTTCCGGACGAAGAATACGCTCTTGAAAAATGGTGCGCAGAAAGTATATACGCTGGATGAAATCATGACAAAGAGTGTGGATGGCAGTGGGTATAATGACCGGTTCGGACTGCTTGGCTCCAATAAGGCGACGGAGGAGACGGTGAAGCTGTTCCCGATTCGCTGTCAGGAGATGGTGGACAGTATCCAGAAAAGTCTGGTGGAAAAGACAGGCAAGCAGATTGAAGTCATGATTTACGGGGACGGTGCGTTCAAGGATCCCGTGGGTAAAATCTGGGAATTGGCGGATCCGGTGGTTTCCCCCGCTTACACCAAGGGACTGGAAGGAACCCCTAATGAGGTGAAACTGAAATACCTGGCGGACAACGATTTTGCGGAGCTTTCCGGTGATGCCTTGAAAGAGGCAATTTCGGATTATATCCGCAAAAAGGACGAGAAAGCGCAAAGCTTGGTGGGAACCATGGTGACCCAGGGAACCACACCCAGACGGCTGACCGATTTGATCGGTTCCCTCTGTGACCTGACCAGCGGCAGTGGGGACAAAGGAACGCCCATCATTCTGGTGCAGGGTTATTTTGACAATTATACGAAATAACAGGCATGTGCCATTGCCGGCGCGCCACCACGCATGAAAGCCGGGCAGTTCTTTTATGAATGGAGGTGCATGGGATGTTGACGATCCGGAATTATGAAACGGGAGACTGGGATGCCGTGGAACGTATCCATGACAGTGCCCGGAAGCGGGAATTGGAACTGGCAGGGATGCCGGAGGCATTCCTGCCGCTGGAAATTGCCGCCAAGAGGGAGGGGCTGTTTGGGTATCCTGGACTTTATGTGGCGGAGTTTGAAGGGGCGGTGGCAGGATTTGCCGCCTGCACGGAAGAAGAACTGGCGTGGCTATATGTGGATCCTGCGCAGGTGCGCAAGGGAATCGGACGCAGTCTTTCCCGGTATGCCTTGGACAGATTTCCCGGTATTTGTACAATTGAAGTCCTACGGGGCAATGAACCGGCGAGGAGGTTATACGAAAGTCTGGGATTTTCCGTTGGGGAAATCCAGACCGGCCACATGCCGGGAAACGAAGCGTTTACGGTGGAAGTATATTGTATGCGGCGGGTGTAAACGGTAGACCGGCCGGTACGGACCGCCCTATCCCCAAAACCCGTGGCTTAACTAACTGACATTGCTGTCTGAACTGTTACACAATTGTTACGCGGGCAATCCGCAGATTTGAGAAAGCCCTTGACAAATTTCGACAGAGGTGTATAATTTGATTTAATAAAAGGGAGTAGCCGGCATCGTAAGATGTGTCGAATCCGTCATTTCATGGAAAGGTACGTCGGACAGTTTTGATTCTATTGCAGTCTGGCGGAAGCTTTCCTCGTAACGAATTAAACGTGCGAGACTTTTATTGTAGCGGATGTTGCAATAGAATGGATCGGACGTTTTTTTGTTTCTGTTTACAAAGGAAGACACGTTGCAAAAACCGAATGACGGAACAGGGATTTGCATACATTCTTTGCAGCATCAAAAGAAAGCAGGTTGGGGTCAAACAGACTGAAAGCCTGCGAAGATTTTATCCACATAAAAGTGGGGAAAAGGAGTGAGTATGGGTAACTTGTTGGGAAATGTCGGGACAATCGCGGCAGTGGTTGCAGTCATCGCACTGCTGGCAATTATCGCTTCCGGGTATGTGAAAGCGCCTCCGGATACGGCTTTTATCATTTCGGGTTTGCGCAAGAAGATCATTATCGGAAAGGCCAGCATTAAGATTCCGTTTTTGGAAAGGCTGGATAAGCTGAGTTTAAAGCTGATTCCCATTGATGTGAAAACGGAGGCGGCTGTGCCTACTGCGGATTACATCAATATTCAGGTGGACGCGGCAGTCAATGTAAAGGTTTCCAGCGAGCCTTCCAAGCTTGCGCAGGCGGCAGAGAATTTCCTGAACCAGAATACGCAGTATATTGCGCAGGTGGCAAGGGAAGTGCTGGAAGGCAACATGCGTGAGATTGTGGGACGGATGCGCCTGGAGGAGATGGTCAGCGACCGGCAGAAGTTTGCGGAACTGGTGAAGGAAAACGCGGAACCGGATCTGGCGGCCATGGGATTGGACGTGGTCAGCTTCAACGTACAGAATTTTACGGATTCCAACGGTGTGATCGACGATCTGGGTATTGACAACATTTCCCAGATTAAGAAAAAGGCCGCAATTGCCAAAGCGGAGGCGGAAAAGGAAATTGCCGTGGCAAAGGCGGAGGCGGACCGGCAGTCCAACGATGCCAGGATCAATTCCGAGCGGGAAATTGCCATCAAGAACAACGAACTGGATATCCAAAAGGCAGACCTGCAAAAGACTGCCGATACCAAACGGGCAGAGGCGGATGCCGCTTATGCGATCCAGAAGGAAGAACAGCGTAAAACCATTGAGGTTACGGCTGCCAATGCCAATATTGCCAAAGAGGAACGCATCGTACTGCTCAAACAGCGGGAAGCGGAAACCATGGAAAAAGCCTTGGATGCGCAGGTGAAGAAAAAGGCGGAAGCTGAAAAGTTTGAACGCCAGCAAAAAGCCGAGGCGGAGAAGTTTGAGCGGCAGCAAAAGGCGGAAGCGGAACTGTTTGAAAAGCAGAAGGAAGCGGAGGCGCAGCGCGCGCAGGCCGAAGCGAAAAAGTATGAAATTGAGCAGGAGGCACAGGCGCAGCGGGCAAGGGCGGAAGCCGACCGGTTTTCCAAGGAGCAGGAGGCCAAGGGTATCCAGATGGTCGGCGAAGCGGAGGCAGAGGCCATCCGTGCCAAAGGTATCGCGGAGGCGCAGGCAATGGAAAAGCGGGCGGAGGCGTACCAAAAATACAACAATGCCGCGATGGCGGAGATGCTGATCAAGGTGTTGCCGGATATTGCCGGAAAGATTGCGGAACCCCTTACCCAGATCGACAAGATCACCATCATCGGCGGTGGGGAAGGAAACGGGGTGGACTCCATCGCAGGCAATGTACCCGCAGTTATGGCGAAGCTGTTTGCTTCCATGAAGGAAACCGTGGGCATTGACCTGGGGGAAATTATGAAAGCCGGTACTTATGACGCGAAGGTGAACCGCAATATCACCATCAACGGCGAGGGGGCAGAGGCACTGGCGCAGGCATTGGAAGGCAGGGAAAAAGACGTTTCCGATACACAGGGTGCATAAGGGAAAGGAGGCATCCGCCCGTTAAAATTATAATGGGGCGGATGCCTGCTGCCATCATGTTTTCTTACCCTTTGTCCACCGAGGGTATGGTCTGCGCAGTAAATGCGCAGACCGCTTTGGGCTGGCAAGCCCCTCAAACGGGTCAGCCCGGTTTGGGGAATTGACCCAAAAATATTCCGGATCATGCTCATGGTCCGTTTTTTCCAAAACATAGTGGATGCGTGGCCAACGTTACAAAGTCCACGCTTCCCAAACATTCCCGCATAAAATCCGTCCTGTCAACAAAACAATGGATAATGGGTAAACATTCGCCGGTTTTCGTCAGGGGTACTGTCTGCGGGCAATGACATGATACCAGGGTCAAAAGATCAAAAATCCTCTTGCAAGCAAGCTTGCATCGGATTTTCGGCCTTTTGACCCTGGTATCATGTCATTTAGGTTGGTCATGCCGCCCAAGGCCCGTGTCTTAACTTACTGACACTTTTGCACGGCGGTGCCGTTTATGGCATGTAAAAAAGAATCGGCTTCAAAGCATTTTATGTTTATGATTGGTATAGCAACTGCAGTAAAGGATGACTGCTTGCAAAAATAAAGCATAAGGAGACAGATACCAATGACAAAACAGGAAAAAGGCACGAATGTAACCACAATGCCAGACAGCTTTGGGACGATCGCACAGGAATGGATGGATTCCCTAAAGCCGCAGCTGAAAGAATCCACCATTGTAAAGTACACCAATATTCTTAACCTGCATGTGCTGCCCGAATACGGAAAGCGGCACATATCGGAAATTAGCAGGGGTGAAATCATGGCGTTTGGAAATAGATTATTGACTGCAGGAGGCGTAAGGGATAAGGGGTTATCCCCAAAAACCGTTATGGGAATTATCTCCGTGATTAAAAGCATATTCCTGTATGCGTCGCAGGAAGGAAAATCCCCTGTTGTGGCAGATGTCCGCAACATATTTGTCAAGCAGTCACAAAAGCCCATGCGGGTGTTGAGCTGCGCAGAGCAGCAAAAACTTGGCGGTTACCTGTACCGACACCTCTCCCTGCGCAATCTGGGGATTTTGTTATGCCTTTATACGGGATTGCGTATCGGGGAAATTTGTGCGCTGAAATGGGAGGATATATTGTTTGACGAACAATATTTGTATGTGCACTGCACGATGCAGAGACTGCAGACCATGGAAAATGGGAATGCCAAGACCGCAGTCCTCATTTCTACCCCAAAAAGTGATTGCTCCATCCGGAAGATTCCCATTCCCGACGCATTATTTGTATTGCTAACGGAAAACAGGCATCCCCCGGAAGCATACTTTTTAACGGGCTCCCCTAATCGCTATGTGGAGCCCCGCACGATGCAGAACCATTACCGGACTATGGCCAGGGACTGCGGAATCGGGGATACACATTTTCATACCTTGCGCCATACGTTTGCCACCCGGTGCGTGGAATTGGGATTTGACGTAAAGAGCCTGAGTGAAATTTTGGGACATGCCACGGTAAATATTACCATGAACCGTTATGTACATCCTTCCATGGAGTTAAAGCAAAAAAACATGAATATGCTTTCCGGTCTGCTCTCCGTGAGATAAGGAAGTTTTATGACAGTTTAGGCAGGCCTGCGCATAAAAATTCCCAAGGAGCCCCTTAAGAAGCGTCGGCACTTGGCGGGGGATTTACGGGCCCGGTGTCCGTTACGCTTTTTAAGGAGCGAAAGCGCGGCGACGGAGAGTTTCATTTTTTACTCCATTTCTGCGCTGCTTTATTGCGCAAAGCATACATGGCTTACAGGTTTGTGCCAAGCCATTTATGCTTTGGCAGCGCGCAGACACAAATCCCGCGATTGAAAATTTCAATTTTCAATCTTCTTACCGCATTTAAAGGCGTAGCCTGCATTGTCCGTGAATAGTAACGCGACTTCGTAACAGTTTAGACAGGGAAAAATCAGAAAGGGTATTGACGAATCTTCCTGTTTTTGGTATGGTTAATGCAGTTAAAAGGGAGTAGTAGCAAGGGTTCGGTCAACAATCTCCGGTAAACATACCGTGGCTGGACACTTCCGGAATCGTTTTGGGAAGTACGAGACTTTTGGCACATGCAGGGTGCGCCAGGGGTCTTTTTCTTTTGGAAAAAGGCCGGGGTGCACAAAAACCAAAAAAGGTGGGAATACTACACGTGTGCAGGTCAAAAACGGCCGCAAAGTCCCACCGGATGTTTCCAAAAGGAAGGAGAAAAACTATGGGTACAGCTGTTTTATGGTTCATTTTGGGTCTGGTATTGATCTGTCTGGGGGGAGACCGTCTGGTGGACGCCGCAG
>CARDPF010000089.1 GCA_948960675.1 uncultured Eisenbergiella sp. | reverse complement strand
TGTAGATGCCGCCTTTTTCCATCAGGGAAGCATGGTTTCCGATTTCCCGTGCCTCCCCGTCCTCCAAAACCAGGATGACGTCTGCGTTTTGGATGGTGGAAATGCGGTGGGCGATCAAAATGGTGGTTCTGCCCTTGCGGTTTTCCTTTAAATTCTTTAGAATCTGTTCCTCGGTGTCGGTATCCACGGCGGAAAGCGCGTCGTCAAGGATTAAAATGGGGGCATCCTTCATCAGCGCCCGGGCGATGGAACTGCGCTGCTTCTGGCCGCCGGAGAGGGTTACGCCCCGTTCCCCGACGATGGTTTCATAACCGTCCGGAAAAGCGGCAATATTGTCATGGATGCAGGCGGCCCGGGTGGCCCGCACGATGGCGTCCATGTTTTCCTCCTCTGCGCCGAAGGAAATATTGGATTTTAACGTATCCGAGAACAGGAAATTGTCCTGCGGAACGTAAGCGATATGCTCCCGCAGGTCTTTTAGGGGGATGGTGTTGATATCCTGTCCGTCGATCAAAATCATGCCCGGTTTGGCGTTGTAAAGATGCAAAAGCAGATTGACCAGCGTGGATTTGCCGTTGCCGGTACGCCCGATGATCGCCAGTGTGGTTCCCGCCTTTATTTCCAGGTTGATGTCCTTTAGGGTCGGCTCGCTGTGTCCCCGGTGGAGGAAGGTCAGGTGGGACAGGGTAATGTCGCCCCGGATTTTCGGAGGGGCGACGGCGCCCTTTTGGTCGAAAATTTCCGGCTTTTGGGCAAAAACCTCCTGTACGCGCCGGATGGAGGCGCTGCCCTGGGAAAACATGTTGATGGCGTCGCCGCAGGCCAGCATGGGCCAGATCAGCATGTTGATATACTGGTTAAAGGCCACGAAACGGCCCAGTGTGATTTCCCCCACAAGGGCCAGATAACCGCCGTAAATGAGGGTGACAAGGCTGCTCATGCCGATGATTACATCCAAAAGGGGCATGACGATGGCCTGCAGGCGTACCACGTTTAGGTTTTTTTCCATGGTATGGCGGTTGGCCTTCAAAAAGCCGTACATCTGCGCCCGTTCCTGCACAAAAGCCTTGATGACGCGCACGCCGGAAAAGCTTTCCTGCACGTAATCGGTCAGGGAAGAGACCGCCTCCTGACGCTCCCTGTATTTGGGGTGCATGATCTTTCCGTAATAGATTTCCCCGATGCAGATGACGATCATGGGGATGAGCGCCAGCAGGGTTAAGCGCACGTTGACGTAAACCATCATCTGGAGGATGACCATGGCCGTCATGACGGTGGCGTCGAATACGCTGATCACCGCAGGGCCGATGGCCATGCGGATCATGTTTAAATCGCTGGTAAAGCGGGTCATCAGGTCGCCGGTTTTGTGCTCATTGTAGTATTCCACATCCATCTCTTCCAGATGGGCAAACATGTCGTCCCGCAGATTGCGCTCGATGCTGCGGGCCGCGCCAAAGAGGAAGTAACGCCAGAAAAAACGTCCCAGCGCAAGCCCGGCCCCCAGAAAAAACAACAGCAGCAGCTGATGCAGGACGCCGTCCATATCCATGGAGGATGCCGTCAGCCCGTCGGTGATGGTTCCGGTCACTTTGGGAATAAAAATATTAAAAAAGTCCACAAAAAACAGGGTTACGATTCCCGCAAGATACCGGAACCGGTACCGTTTTACATATTGCCATATAAATTGGAAACTGTTCATCTGCATCCTCCCCGTTCCTTTTGCTTCGCCAAATGACCTGTCCCTCTATTTTATTCCCTTCCGGCATGTTGTGCAATGTATTTTATTGCTTTCGTTGCTATTCACGGCCAATGTCACTTAGTTAAGCCACGGGCTTTGGGGGGGGGAGACATGCCAACGGGCGGATCGGCAAGGCAATGATCCACACCACGCCCGGCTCTGCCGATAGGTGGGATATCAGTAACGAAGAGTTTATGGAACGGATGACGGAATCTGCCAAGGCCGCCATTGATTATTTTGGCAGGCGCGTCACCTACGTCAATGTCATGCGTAATATGTCCGTTTCCTATATGTGAGAATTGTCCGCCCGGCAAGGGTTTGGGGCCAGTCTCCGGATTCCTCCCCGCCTGCGGACATGTCTCCCAGATTCAAAGCGGGGAGAAAAACGCTGTCAAAATTGCTATTCCCCAGCCGAAACATGTTAAAATCGGGGACATAACCTAAAAATCGGGGTGTATTTTTGGAAAACGGGTTATTGTATAATTTTGACATGGAAAAATGATACAGTCTTTATAGACGGTATAATAATGTCCTAAAAAAAGACAAAATGAGGTGAAAGGGAGCATGAAAAGCGAAAAGAAAACGGGAAGAATCGTCGTTTCCAAAAAGACCTGGAAGCAGGAAGTCAGGCACAGCTGGCCGCTGTACGTCCTGCTGCTGCCAAGCCTGATTTTGGCGATTATTTTCTGTTACATCCCCATGGGGGGGCTGGTGATGGCGTTCCAGAATTATAAGCCGTGGCTTGGCATCACCGGTTCCGAGTTTGTGGGGATGGAAAATTTTAAACAGATTTTTGAATTTAAGGAATCCTATCAGGCAATTATCAACACCCTGATCATTGCGGTGAGCAAAATCATATTGGGGTTGATTGTCCCGATCGTTATGGCGCTGCTTCTCAACGAAGTCCGTCATGTGGGGCTGAAAAAAAGTATCCAGACGCTGGTGTATCTGCCCCATTTCCTTTCCTGGGTTACCGTGGCGGGTATGCTGCGGGATATTTTGGGACTGGACGGTATCGTAAACGCGTTTATCCAACGGCTTGGCGGGGAGGCGATCTTCTTTTTGGGCGAGGCGGGAATGTTCCGCCAGATTGCCGTGCTGTCGGATCTGTGGAAAGGCTTTGGCTTTGGGATGATCGTTTATCTGGCCGCCATTGCCAATATTGACCAGAGCCTGTATGAAGCGGCCGAGATGGACGGCGCGAACCGGTGGCAGCAGACCCTCTACATCACCCTGCCGGGGATTATGCCGATGATTATTGTCATGGCGACCCTGAGTCTGGGCAACGTTTTGAATGCCGGGTTTGACCAGATTTTTAACCTGTATTCGCCGCTGACCTACAGTACCGGTGATATCATTGACACTTATGTATACAGACAGTCGCTTGTGAACGGGCAGTACAGTTTTGGTACGGCGGTAGGGCTGTTTAAATCGGGAATCGGCCTGCTGCTCACCGTTGTTTCCTACCGGATCGCTTATAAGGTTGCGGGATACAGAATATTCTAAGGGGGGATTTGCAATGCGGCGCATGTCATTTAGCAGGAAAGTATTTGTGGTTTGTAACACGGTGTTTTTGGTGGCGGTATCGCTTCTGTGCGTATTGCCGCTGTTGAACCTGTTTGCGATATCTTTGAGCGGCAAGGCGGCCGCCAACAGCGGAATGGTCACTTTCTGGCCGGTGGATTTTACGGGAATGGCGTATGCAAAGACCTTCAACAACGGCAACTTTATCCGCTCCATCCTGATCTCTTTTGCAAGGACAGCCCTGGGAACACTGTTTTCCATGTTTGTCATCACGACGGCCGGGTATGCGCTTTCCAAGGATTTTAAGGGACGGACGCCCCTGATGTGGTTTTTCGTGTTTACCATGCTTTTTGGAGGCGGGTTGATTCCCTCCTATCTGGTAAACACTTCCCTGGGCCTGAAAAACAATTTTCTGGTATACATCATTCCGGGGGCGTTTAGCTGCTACAACCTGATTTTGATTATGAATTTTTTCAAATCCATTCCCAAAGCGTTGGAGGAGGCGGCCCTCATTGACGGGGCAAGTTTCTTTACGGTTTTATGGAAAATCTTTTTGCCCCTGTCCAAGCCGGGCCTGGCCACGGTGGCGCTGTTTATCATGGTGGGGAACTGGAACGAATGGTTCACCGGCATTTTGTACATGTCGGATACGAAAAATTATCCGCTGGCCTCTTTTTTACAGGTCATCGTGGTGCAGGGCAACCAGCAGGATCTGGCGCTGGATCCCACATCGGCGGCGGCAATGTCCGAGCGCACCATCAAAGCGGCGCAGGTATTTATCGGCGCGCTGCCCATCCTGTTGGTGTATCCGTTCTTACAGAAATATTTTGTGAAGGGCATCGTCATGGGGGCGGTGAAGGAGTGAAGTAGGGTTACAGCGAATCAAATGCCTCAAAAAGAGGTTTGATTATAGCGGCTAAACGGGTTTCACGTAAGGCGCACATTATCTTATAGGAGGAGAAGAATATGAAAGCAAAAAAAGCAGTCCTTTCTTTGGTTCTGGCATCGGCAGTGGTAGTAGGCGGATGCGGGAATCAGGGCGGCGGCGGTACGGCGGCAGCCACGAAAAATGCGGACGGAAAGTATGATCCGGTGGTGACCATCAAGATTGCAAAGCAGCTGGACGAGAATACGGGCCGGTATGGGGACGGGGAGGACATCAACAAAAATCCCATGGTAGATCTGGCAGTGGAAAAGCTGGGCATTAAGATGGAGACTACACTGCTTGGCGGGGATGCCGGCAACTATGATACCAAGCTGCGCCTTGCGCTCACAGGCTCCGAGGAGCTTCCGGACGTTTTCCCGGTGTACGGCACGCAGATGATTGCCGACATGATCGAGTCCGGACAGGTAAAACAGCTGGACGAGGATATTGAAAAATATATGCCGGAGAGAATCAAGAAAATTTATGACCAGTATCCCCAGACCTTTTATCCGGTCATGAAGGACGGAAAGACCTACGGACTGGCCTGTGCGCCCCGCCTGACGGAAGGACAGGTTATGATTATCCGGCAGGATTGGCTGGATAACCTGGGATTGCAGGCGCCCACCAACATGGACGAGTTTGAGGCGGTTATCAAAGCGTTCACAGAGGACGATCCGGACGGCAACGGCCAGAAGGATACTTACGGTTTTGCTTATGCAGGGGACAGCATATATAATACCGGCTGGGTGGCGGATCCTGTGAACCTTTTTTCCGCAAATACCGGTAAGTTCCTTCCTAATGTATGGCAGGAGGATGAAAACGGTGAGTTGATGTACGGTTCCATCCATGAAGGAAACAAAAAGACATTGGAGCGCATGGCGCAGTGGCATGCCAACGGCTGGATTTTCCAGGAGGCAGCGGCAACCGGCGCATGGGATGCCATGATGCAGTTTACGGAAGGAAAGGCCGGTATTTTTGTGGGGCGTCCCTGGGCAATTAATTCCGTACGCGACGTGACCAGCGTAGCGCCCGACGCAGTGATCAAAGCCTATCCCACCATCCGGCAGGACAACGGCGATCCCACCTACCAGAGTGCGGAAGTCAACGACGGCTGGCTGATGTTCAATAAAAACTTCAACAATATGGAAGCATTCTTTGCGTATTATGACTGGCTCTATGACGGGGCTTTCGGAACGGGTGATTTTACATACGGATATTTGGAAGGCTATGACTATGACATGGTGGACGGGGAAGTGGTGTTTGATACCGCCAAATTTGACCCGCCGGTAACGGATCCTTTCATGCCCGGTAAATCCACGGTTCTCAAAAACTCCCCGGCGCTGGATACCATGCAGGCATATGCGGATATCGCAGAGGGCAAAACCCCTGAGACCGGCGGACAGATCCGTGCGGCATCCGATTTTGAAACGGTGCCCGACATGGCGGAGGGCTATGCGGTTGCTTACGCGCACAAGGATGAATTGATTTCCTCCCTGTTTAATGCGGAACCCACCGAGACCATGAAAAAGAACTGGGAACAGCTGCAGACCATGGAGAAGCAGGTTTATACCAACATCATTTACGGCAACGAATCCATTGATGCGTTCGACAAATTCGTGGAGGACTGGAAAGCACAGGGCGGCGAACAGATTACCAAAGAAATCAACGAGTGGTATAAGACCGTAAAATAAAGCCGCAGCATAGGCAAAACGGATGGGGAACCGTCACAGGAAAAGTGGCGGTTCCCCATGGTATATGGTAAGATGAAGTAACGGTCCGGGTTTGTACGGGACTGCCAAACAAAGGATTGGGGGAGGAGACATGAAAAAAATCAAATCCATCTATTTTATCTTTGTGTTTTTCTGGGTCATGATTCTGGCCAGTTTTTTCATCTTATACCAATACAGTGCGGAAACCCTGCAGCGTTCCCTCAAAAGCATTGCGCGGATTCAGATGGAGCACGCGGGCGTCCTTTTGGAGCAGAAAATCAAGGAAATCGAAATCGAAGCGGACGGAATTTTAAACAGCGGGAATTTAAAGGATTTGCAGCTGGTGCTGGACGGAAAGTATGACAGCTACAAATTTGTGATGAGCGTCATTGATATGAAACAATATTTGGGCAGCCGCCAAAAAAGTACGGTGGGAATGGCGGAGTTCATCCTGCATTGGCCAAAGTCCGGCCGTATTGTCACCACCATAAACATATCTGACGTGGAGGAAGGGATTCTCCCCATGGCAAAAGATAACCGGTGGTTTGTCTGGAAAAACGAGGTATATTTTTCCAGGCTTTACAAGACGGACTGGGACCGGTGGGACGACGAGCCCTATCTGATTATCCGCATGGACAGGGATTACCTTTACAAAATCAAAAACATGGCTTTCGGCATGGGAAGCGGCGGTACGCTTTTGATAAGGCCGGACGCCAAAAGCCTGTTTCCCGTCACGGAAGTGGAGAAGGAACTGCTGGAGGCGCTGGCAAAAAGGGGGGACGGAAACATACAGGAACTGGAACTGGAGGCTTTGGGGGACAGATACCAGATTGTGCAGACTGCTGCCCTCAAAAACGGGTTGAAGGCTGTCTCCTATTATCCGGTGGAGGAAATGATGAGCCCTGTGGGGAAAATTACCCGTGTCACGGGTGTGCTGTTTTTGGGGATGATGGCGGCAGGGCTTGTCTTCATGGTTTTATACTACAGTAATATTTTACTACAGTTAAAAATCATAACCGAAAATTTAAGGCAGGTGGAAAGCGGCGATTTGAATGCACGGATTACGGAACTGCCGGATAACGAATTTTCTTATGTGTTTGAGCAGTTTAACCGGATGACTGCCAGAATCCGGCAGCTGATTGATTCCATGATGACGGAGCAGCAGCTGCGCAACCAGGCGGAACTTAGGCAGCTGCAGCTGCAAATCAACCCCCACTTCCTTTATAACAGCCTATCCTATATCGTGACGGTGGCCGACCAGCCTGTGGCAGTGACACAGATGGCCATGCATTTGTCCCGCTATTACCGGTATTGCACGGAAAATAAATCCATGACCACCATCGGCGAAGAGGTTTCCTATGCGCGCGCGTATCTCTCCATTATGGCAATGCGCAAAAACCTGGAATATACCATCAACGTTTCAGGGGAACTGGCGGGCAAGCCCATTATTCCGCTGATTTTGCAGCCTGTGATTGAAAATGCAATTGAGCATGCCATCGAGGAGAGGGAAAATGCCAAACACATCTTTGTCAAGGCCTGCCGGGTGGCAGGATTGCGGGTCCGGTTTGAAATATCCGACGACGGGGACGGTATGACGGATGCCGAGGTGAAAAAGCTGGTGGAGCGGATCGGGAAAAAGGAGAGGGAAGAGGGGAGCAGCGTGGGGCTTTGGAACGTGAACCAAAGGCTGGTCAATTTTTATGACGAAAGCGCCGGGCTGGAATTTGGCAGAAGCGTCTGGGGCGGGCTGCTGGTCTCCTTTACCATAAAAGTGGATGAAACGGCGGGGTAACTGCTGGCGGGCATAAAAGGGCAGCGCAGGAGGACAACCCGGAAACGAGGGGGAAAATGACAGTTTTGATAGTGGATGACGAATCCTATATGGTGACTTATATCGCCGGGCTGGTGGATTGGAATCTGTACGGCTTTGACAGGGTTCTTACGGCCAACGGCGGGTCCCTTGCCCGGGATCTGATCCGCGACCACAGGCCGGAGCTTTTGGTTACGGACATCCGGATGCCGAAGGTATCGGGGTTGGACTTGTGCCGCTATATCGAGGAGAACGGTTTGGGCACAAAAGTGATTATCCTGTCAGGGTACAGCGACTTTGCATACGCCAAACAGGCGCTGTACTACGGTGTATCGGATTACCTGGTGAAACCCGTGCTGCGGGAGGATTTCGTGGAAACGCTGGAGCGGGTTTTGCAAAAATATTTGGAGCGGGAAAAGGCAGGGGGCAGGCAGACAGGCAGGCCCGGGGACAGGGAAGGGATCATTGCATACCTCAAAAGCTATATCGGGGAAAACTATGCAACAGATCTTTCCCTGGAAACGCTGGGGGAAGTGGCGCATCTGCATCCGGCCTATTTATCAAAAATTTTTAAGGAACTTGTTGGCGTGAATGTTTCCGGCTATATTACGGATGTGCGGATGCAGAAAGCGGCCAAGCTCTTGGAGGAGACGGATTGCAAGGTGCAGGAAGTGATGATTCAGGTGGGCTATCAGAAAAGCCAGCATTTTGCCAAACTTTTTAAGGAAAAATACGGTGTTACGCCAAAGGAATACCGTTACTATTCACGGCCCGGGGCCGTTCATAGTAACGATTCGGGGCGGTAATTTGAGTTTTGCTGCGCAAAAACCGCCCCTCACGCCTGCATCATGTTCTCACGGAATGCGCAGTTTGTGCGCATTCCTGAACCGTGAATAATGTAACAGTTCAGACAGGTCTGAACTGTTACTGAATAATAACGTTTGTCGTGTGTTTAGTAAAAGACAGGCTTGACATTTGTGTCGAAATGTGGTAAAAGCAATTACATGGTAGAGGCGCGGTATTCATCAGTACCATAAACGTTTGCGGCGGGCAGCCGGGTTTGTGGGAAAGGGGATGTCGCCGAAGGAAAAGGGAAAGCCCGGCCCGTTTCCTGGGATGCCACAGAAGATGTGGTAGACTGTCACTTTAGTGGAGCGCTATCATCGGTAGGAAATCCGTTATTGTCAAACGGACATATTTGCCTTGCGCTTTCCCCTTCTGCCAATGTGCCGGGAAGCGTTTTCCGTAAAGGGAGACGTTCCGGCAAGAATAAGAGAAAGGGGATTTTTTTATGCAAACTTTTTTACGCAGAATCAAACCTGCAGCTTTGGCGGCCGTATGCATGGCGCTTTTGTGCAGCATCACGGTCTTTGCGGCGGACGCAGACGCTTCCTACGTCCCGTCCATGTACGCGACCTTCTGGGCGCTGGTACCGCCCCTGGTGGCCATCGGGCTGGCGCTCATTACCAAGGAGGTGTACAGCTCCCTGTTTGTGGGCGTGCTGGTGGGGGGACTGTTTTACGCGGGCTTTTCCTTTGAGAAAACCGTCATGCACATCTTTGAGGACGGCTTTTTGGGTGTCCTTTCCGACGGCTATAACGTGGGGATCCTGATTTTCCTCGTCCTTTTGGGCGCAATCGTGGCGCTCATGAACCGGGCGGGGGGTTCTGCCGCCTTTGGGCGTTTTGCCAGCAGTCATATCAAATCCCGTGTGGGCGCGCAGCTTGCCACAATCGCGCTGGGGGTGCTGATTTTTATTGACGATTATTTCAACTGCCTTACGGTGGGCAGCGTCATGCGTCCCGTGACGGACAAGCACAAGATTTCACGGGCAAAGCTGGCCTACTTAATTGACGCTACCGCAGCCCCGGTATGCATCATCGCGCCGATTTCCTCCTGGGCGGCAGCCGTGACGGGCTTTGTGGAGGGGGAAGACGGCTTCTCTTTGTTTATGCAGGCCATTCCCTACAATTTCTATGCGCTTTTGACCATTTTCATGATGGTGGCCATAGCCATCATGCACATAGATTTCGGCTCCATGGCTGTCCATGAGAAAAATGCGATGGAGCGCGGGGATCTTTATACCACCAAGGAACGCCCCTATGCCGGCATGGAAAATGCGGATAAAATTTCCACCAACGGCAAGGTGGTCGATCTGGTCATTCCGGTGGTCAGCCTGATTATCTGCTGCGTCGTCGGGATGCTTTATACCGGCGGGTTCTTTAGCGGAACGGATTTTGTAACCAGCTTTTCCCAGAGCGATGCTTCCGTGGGATTGGCGCTGGGAGGATTTTTCGGACTTTTGTTTACCGTGGTCTTATATCTGATCCGCAGGGTGCTTTCTTTCCATGAGATCATGTCCTGTATTCCGGAGGGTTTTAAGGCCATGGTTCCCGCCATCCTGATCCTGACCTTTGCCTGGACGCTCAAAGCCATGACCGACAGCCTTGGCGCGGCCGAGTTTGTGGCGTCGGTGATGGAGGGGGCCGCAGGAGGACTGATGAACATGCTGCCCGCGATCATTTTCCTGGTAGGCTGTTTCCTGGCATTTGCAACGGGAACCTCCTGGGGAACCTTCGGGATCCTGATTCCCATCGTGGTATTTGTGTTTGCCAACTCCAACCATGAACTGATGGTCATTTCCATTTCCGCCTGTATGGCGGGCGCGGTATGCGGCGACCACTGTTCCCCGATTTCGGACACCACCATTATGGCCAGCGCGGGCGCCCAGTGCGAACACGTCAGCCATGTGTCCACCCAGCTTCCCTATGCGGTGCTGGCGGCGGCGGTTTCCTTCGTGACCTACATTTTGGCAGGATTTGTACAAAACGCGTGGATCAGCCTGCTCTTTGGCGTCATCCTCATGCTGGCAAGCCTGTTCCTCTGCAAAAACATCCAAAGCCACAGGCAGGAAAAATAGAATTTTGCCTGACAGGACAGGGGGCTGCATCCGGAAATTCCAAGGCAGGCTGCCGGTAGGGCGCAAACGGCTGGAGGATGGCCTGCCTTGGAATTTCCGGATGCAGCTTCCTATCGTCAGACACATTGTAGCCGGTAAGCTTAAATTGCCGGTTTTGATGCGCTTTGAGTTTCTTAGCGTGTCTGTCAGGGGGAAGGCTGCGGCGGGTGGGGGATGCCTGCAGGGCGGAGGGGGTGCGTGGGCGGCCGCACATGGTGACCTGCAAACGGTGGAATTTCCCGGACTGCCAT
>CARDPF010000088.1 GCA_948960675.1 uncultured Eisenbergiella sp. | reverse complement strand
TACACTCTTTCCCACACGACGCTCTTCCGATCTATACTTTTGTGCCAGTTCATAATACCGGCTGCCGGGAAGCCCCGGATAATTGACCCATGCCACCTTCCCATGGCTTTGCAAAAACTGCGCCGTCCGCAGCGCATTGTCACAGTGGCGGGGCATCCTAAGGTGTAGGGTCTCCAAACCTACGTTTAACAAAAACGCGTTCTGCGGGGACTGGATGGAACCCAAATCCCGCATCAGCTGGGCGGTTGCCTTCTGGATATAGGCCGCCTTTCCGAATTTTTCCGCATACACAACCCCGTGGTAAGACTCGTCCGGCGTACAAAGGCCGGGAAATTTCTCCGGGCAGGCCATCCAGTCAAAATTGCCGGAATCCACAATCGCGCCGCCCACACACATCCCGTGTCCGTCCATATACTTGGTGGTGGAATGGGTCACAATATCCGCCCCCCACAAAAAGGGATTGCAGTTGATGGGCGTGGGAAAGGTATTGTCCACTATCAGCGGCACCTGGTGCGCATGCGCCGCCTTTGCAAATTTTTCGATGTCCAGCACCACAAGGGCGGGATTGGCAATGCTTTCTGCCAGCACACACTTGGTGTTGGGTAAAAAAGCGCTGCAAAGGGTTTCGTAATCGGCGTCCGGATCCACCACCGTAGAGGAGATTCCCATCTTTTTCATGGTACAGGTCAGCAGATTAAACGTTCCGCCGTACACGGTGGAGGACAGTACCACATGATCCCCTGCCTCACAGATATTAAAAACCGCATAATAGTTGGCTGCCTGTCCGGAGGAAGTGAGCATCGCCGCCACGCCGCCCTCCAGTTCACAGATTTTCTGTGCCACGCAGTCGTTGGTGGGGTTGGCAAGACGGGTATAAAAATAGCCGCTCTCCTCTAAGTCAAAAAGACGCCCCATCTGCTCGGAAGTCTCATATTTATAAGTCGTACTCTGGTAAATGGGCAGCACCCGGGGCTCACCGTTTTTCGGCTTCCAGCCGGATTGGATACAGATGGTTTCCTTATTCATATGTTCATTCCTCATCCCAATTGTGGTACACCGCCTGCACGTCGTCATCGTCCTCCAAAAGATCCAACGTTTTCTGCAGGTTTTTCAAAGCCCCCTCGTCCGTCAGCTGCACGTAATTTTGCGGAATCATCGTCACTTCCGCCTGTACCGTCTCAATGCCCTCTTTTTCCAGGGCTTTTTGCACCGCCTCAAAACCGTCCGGATCGGTGAGGATCTCAAAGCTGTCCTCCTCCTCGGAAAAATCCTCCGCCCCGGCGTCCAGCGCAACCATCATCAAATCATCCGCCTCCATGCTGCACGCTTCTTTGTCGATGATGATCTGCCCTTTTTTATCAAACATAAAGGATACGCAGCCCGGCGTACCGATATTGCCGTTTCCCTTGGTAAACGCGCTACGCACGTTGGCTGCCGTCCGGTTCTTATTGTCCGTGAGGGCATCCACAATGATCGCTATGCCGTTTGGTCCGTAGCCCTCATAGGTCACATACTCGTAATTGACGTTTCCCACGTCGCCCGCCGCCTTCTTAATGCCCCGATCAATGGTGTCGTTTGGCATGTTGTTGGCCTTTGCCTTGGCAATCACCTGGGAAAGCTTGAAATTATTGGACGGATCCGGCCCGCCCTCCTTGACCGCCACCGCAATTTCCCTGCCGATGATGGTAAAAATCTTACCCTTGGCCGCATCATTTTTCTCTTTTTTATGCTTGATATTGGCAAACTTGGAATGTCCTGACATTTTTCTCCTCCTCAATCCTGTATATGATTTTCCGCAGTTTTTTCTCCCTTCCCTTTCCGGGACGCAAACTCCGGCAGCCTGGTCACCAAAACCTGACTGATCATTTTATTTTCGACGCGCAAAATCTTAAAGTTATATCCGTCCACTGTCGTATCAAACTGCTCGTTGGGTGCAGGAATATGTTCCAGCTTCGCGATCAAAAACCCGTTAATGGTCTCAAAAGCTTCCTCCTCAAAAACAATCCCGAACCGATCTTCCAAGTCATGCAGACGGGTGGTTCCTTCCACCACATATTCATTCTGCCCCTTCTCCTCAATCCAGATCTCCTCATCGTCATACTCGTCCAGAATATTTCCCACGATCTCTTCCAGTATGTCCTCCATGGCAATCAATCCGGAGGTTTGTCCATACTCGTCCACCACGATGACCATCTGCAGCTTCATGGACTGCATGGTCTTAAACAGCGCGTCGATCTTACGGGTCTCCGGAATAAAACGGACGTCCCGCAAAAGGCAGGAAATCTCCCCCACCGGACGCATAGGATCTATCTGGGCCTGCATGCGGAGGGCGTCCTTCATATGAAGGATGCCGATAATATGGTCGATATTCTCCTCATAAACCGGATAACGGCTGTTATTTTCACTCAGCATAAAGGCAACCGCCTCCCCAAAGGACATCCTGCTGTCAATGGCAATGATATTCCTCCGGTTTGTCATAATATCGGTAGCTTCCTTATCCCCGAATTCAAATATGTTCGTAATCATCTCCGCCTCACTGGCCTGAATGACACCCTGTTCGTGTCCTTCGTTCACCATGGAGATAATCTCATCCTCCGTCACGTCATTGTGCCCGTCATCCGCCCGGATTCCCAGCAGGCGCAGTACCCCAATGCTGGTCACGGCCACTGCAGCCGTAAAGGGTGTGAGCGCAATCTTTAATACCCAGACAAAATTGACCAGCCGGTAAGCCCACTTTACGGGCGAACGGGCCGCCAGCTTTTTGGGAACCAATACGCCAAACACCAGCAAAACATAGAGCACCAGCAAAACGGCCAAAAAGAAAACCACCGCAGGATACAGCCCGTTTAAAAGCCAGGGGATATCCTTTGCCCATCCCTGCATGGCAGGTTCTGCCAGCTGCCGGATCCCTTCCCGGATACTTTTTAAAAAGTATCCGCCCACCAGCAGGTTCACAAAGGTAATGATCACCTGCACCATATTCACGTAGCCTTCCATCCCGTGAATCAGGCGGCATAACCGTCCGGATTTCTTATTTCCTTCCTCCAGCGCCTTTTTTTCTTCCTCTTTTACGTTTAGGTTCCCCACTGCGGAACCGAAACCATAGATCGCCACGTCTAAAACCAGCAACACCAAAAACAGCAGTATACTGGCAGTAGGACCGCCGTCATCCATATGTAATCAACTCCTTTTTTAAAGCATATCATATCATCTTCCCCAGAAAACGTCAAGAATACTGTCCCAAAAAGCGAAATCCCGCTTACAGTTCCAGGCTGACCATCAGGGCATGATTTACCTTGGACATCATGGGTTCGTCCAGATGACACACCTTATCCTTCAGCCTCTTTTTGTCAATCGTCCGCAGCTGCTCTAAAAGAACCACGGAATCTTTCTCGATTTCATACTGATCAGAAAGAATCTCTATATGGGTGGGCAGCTTTGCCTTGTTCATTTTAGAGGTAATTGCCGCGCAGATCACCGTCGGACTGTGGCGGTTGCCCACATCGTTTTGGATAATCAGCACCGGACGCACACCGCCCTGCTCAGAACCCACCACCGGCCTTAAATCCGCATAATAAATATCGCCCCGTCTCACCAACATACATTCCTCCCGTTTGACCCAAATCTTAGTAGTCAAAGTATTTCCCATTTTATCGGAAGGTATTCCAAACGGTAAAATTTCACCCCTGCAAAACCACACGCAAGGCATGTTTTGCAACAGCCCAGACAGATTTGCCCATTTACTGCGCAGGTTGTGAAAGAAAATCACACTGTTTTCCCGCCTTTTTATAAATCCGGGGGATCCGGGGGCCTAAGCAGCACGCCAGTTCATAATTGAAACGTCCGGACAGCCTGCCAAGTTCCTCCATGGTAATGCGTTCTACGCCGTCCTGCCCGATCAGCGTGACCTTCTGCCCTACGCAGGCCTGCGGAATATCCGTCACGTCCACCATAAACTGATCCATGCAGACACGCCCTAAAATCCTGGCGCGCTTTTGCCCTATCAAAACGTCCCCGCAATTGGACAGTCCCCTCGGATAGCCGTCCCCATACCCCACCGGGATCGTCGCCACCCGCATGGGCTTTGCCGTGGTATAGGTTCCCCCGTAGCTGACCTGTCTGCCGGCTTCCAAATCTTTTATGTAGGCAATATGGCTGTAAAGGGAAAGAACCGGGCGCAGGCTGATGGCATCCGGATTTACCTCATCGGAAGGCATAAGCCCGTACAGAATGATTCCGGCCCGCACCGCGTCCAGGTTGGCCTTTGGCATTTCCATGATGGCCGCGCTGTTGGAACAGTGTTTGACCGGTATGGTCAATCCAAGTTCCCTCTCTATCCGGGAAAGGAATCCGCAAAAAGCATGCAGTTGTATGTCGGCCCAGGTCTTATCCGCCTCATCCGCCCTGGCAAAGTGCGTGAAAATCCCCTCCACACAAATCCCTTTTGTGTCATGGGCACGCCTGACAAAAGCAAGCCCTGTGTCATCCGGACGGATGCCGATTCTGGACATCCCGGTATCCACCGCAATATGTACCCGCATTTCTTTATGCGCCCGTACCGCTGCATCGCTCATGTTTACAAGCATCTCATCGGTAAATACCGTCGCACAAATATCCGCCTGCAGCATGGCTTCATACTCATCCGGAAACGTATAGCCAAGCACCAAAAGCGGCTTTTGGATGCCCGCCCTGCGCAGGGCAACTCCTTCTTCCACCGTCGCCACGGCAAGGCCTGACACTTTTTTTTGCGCCTCCAATTCCCTTGCCAGCGGCACAGCGCCATGCCCGTAGCCGTCTGCCTTGATCACCCCGATCAGGGCTGTTTTAGGATCCACACGATCCGCAATGGCCTCTACATTCTGTTTAAAGATATCCAAATCTATTTCCGCAAAAACCCTGGAAATACCCTTCATATTCCTTCCCTCTTATTAGCCCTTTTTAAAACCTTTGGAACCATTTCGGCAATGTCCCCGGCTTTCATGCCATATACACTTTTTTTACGTGCCGCCAGATCCCCGGCCAGTCCATGGAGATAAACGCCTATACAGGACGCCCAAAACCCATCCTTCTCCTGCGCGGCAAGGGATGCCACCATTCCTGTCAGCACATCTCCGCTGCCTGCCGTTGCCATACCGCTGTTTCCGCTGCCATTGACATACAGTTTTCCATCCGGATTTGCCACACACGTTGCGGCTCCCTTGCACAGCACCACCGCCTGCAGGTTTTTGGCCCATTTTCTCACCCAAAAAACGGGATCTTCTAAAACCTCCCCGATACTGCAGCCACAAAGCCTCGCCAGTTCCCCGGGATGGGGCGTTAAGACCAGCGATCTTTGCGATTCTTCCTTTTGCTGGAGTAAAATCAGCCTTTCCAGCAATTTACGCTTTTGTGCCAGCAGATTGACAGCGTCCGCATCCAGAACCAGCGGCTGCCGGGTTTCTTCTATAATAAAGGCCAGCTGCCTTTGCGCCTCCTCCTGTGTGCCAAGCCCCGGCCCGGCCGCCAGCACATCCGCCCACCCGGCCGCCTCGCAAATGTCGTCCGTAACCATGGCTTCCGGCAGGGCCTGATTCAAAACCGCCCGGTTTTCCAGGGGGCCCACAATCTTTACCATACCGCATCCGCAGGCAAAAGCCCCTTTTCCCGCCAAAAGCGCCGCCCCGGCCATCTTTGCGCTTCCCGCCAACAGCGCGACTTTGCCGAAAGTCCCTTTATTGCCGACACGGTCACGCTTGGGCATCCATTGCGCTACATTCCCCAAAAGCGTAAACGCGCCGGGCGGCTCCCCCAAAAAGCTCTCTTTGGTGATTCCGACCGCCGCACAATACAGTTTCCCTGCATATGCCGCCCCCGGGTACAAAACAAGCCCCAGCTTGCGAAACCCAAAAGTTACCGTGACATCGGCATGCACGGCTGCTCCCAGAACATGCCCGTTGTCCGCATGGATCCCGGAGGGCATATCCACAGAAAGCACAAATGCCCTGCTTGCATTAATGTATTCCACACACTCCCGGTAAAAGCCAGTGACCGGTCTGGTCAAGCCCACGCCCAAAAGGGCGTCTATGATAATATCATATTCCCCTTTGGGAAGATTGCCCCCGATTTTTGCACCGTAGTTTTGTACCATCTTCATTTGCAAAAGGGTCTGCGCTGTAGCTTTTTGCGCGTCCCCTGCCAGCACAAAATCCACGGCAAACCCTTCCTGCATAAGCAGGCGCCCCAACGAAAAACCGTCCCCGCCGTTGTTTCCCGTTCCCGCCAGCACCAGCACCCGCCTCGCCACCCTGCACTTGGCCGTACCCTTCCTTTTTTTCCCAAATGCCTTGTAAAGTTTTCTTTCACGCCGCAGCAGAATATCCAGACAGGCCAGCGCCGCGCGTTCCATCAGCACAATGGACGGCAGGCCATAATGCACGCTGGTATTTTCGTCATACCGGCGCATTTCCTCAGCCGTTACCAAAGCCTCCATTCTCTTCTCCATTTCTTTTCCATATTTTCAGGAAAGGCGCATTCTCTTCATAACAGTCCACACAAGCCTGCTTACGTATGCATTCCTGACCTACAATTTTCCTGTTCATACCGGTTTATATTGTAAGAAAGCCGCATGAGGCTGTCCGTAAGGTGCACGTTTTCCACCTGCACCCCCTTTGGCACAGCCAAATCCACATGGGCAAAATTCCAAATCGCCCTGATGCCGCTCCCCACAAGCTGCCCTGCCACCCCTACCGCCTGGTTTTTCGGAACCGTGAGCACCGCGATATCTACATTCTGACTGCGCACAAATTCCGCCATTTCTTCCATGGGACGCACCGGAATCCCCCGGACCAACTTTCGGTAAAGCGCAGGATTGGTATCAAAAAGCCCGGCAAGAATAAATCCCCGCCTCTCGAAATTCATATAATTGGCAAGGGCCAGCCCCAAGTTGCCAGCCCCCACTATGATCAGCCGATGGGGCTTGTCCAGTCCCAAAATTTTACCGATTTCCGTATAAAGGTATCCTACATTGTAACCGTAGCCCTGCTGCCCAAAGCCGCCGAAATTATTAAAATCCTGCCGGATCTGCGAAGCCGTCACCCCCATCAGATCTGATAGTTCCTGCGAAGAAATCCGCTCCACGCCTTCATCCTTTAATTCCCCCAGATACCTGAAATATCTGGGAAGCCTGCCAATCACGGCCTGCGAAATCCCCCTGTCCGGCATTTTCCCTTCTTCCTTCCCGCCATGCGCCCGTCGCAGCGTAAGCCAATCCATATCTTCTCTATTCTACCCCTCCCCCCAAATATCTGTCAACGAAAACTTCATGTTACAATGTTACGATTCTGTCGCACATTTGGGTTGCGGATTCCCGGTGCGCGACTATGATGACGGTTTTTTCTTTGGGAATATTGGCGATGGCTTCCTGTACCAAGTGCTCCGTGTACGGATCCAATGCGCTGGTAGCCTCGTCAAAAATAAAGATGTCGATATCGCGCAAAAACATTCTTGCCAGGACAACCCTCTGCCTCTGTCCCCCGGAAAGCCGGATTCCCTTCTCCCCGATAACGGTATCCAGCCCCTGCTCCAGCCCCGCAACAAATTCCTCCATGCAGGCATGTCTGCAGGCTTCCCACAGTTCCTGCTCGGTGGCATTTTCTTTTGCCAAAAGCAGATTTTCCCGGATCGTCGTGTGAAACAATGCATTTTCCTGCATAATATACCCGATTCTGTCATGCATCGCCGCCACGTCAGTCTGTAGCAGATCCATTCCGGAAAATGAAACCTTTCCCTCATCAGGTATGAGCATTCCGGTCATAAGCTTTAGCAAAGTCGTTTTTCCGCAGCCGCTTTTTCCCACGATTGCAATCCTTTCCCCCTTTTTGATGGTAAGATTAAAATGTTCCAGTACGGCTTTACCGGTGTCCGGATAGGAAAAAGAAACATCTTCAAACACAATCGTATTTGACCGGTCCGGTATCTGCCCGCTTTCTTTCCCACGCGGATTTTGGGATTCCCATCCTGTCAGGCTCTCCATAAGCCTGTCTGTACACGGCATCCAGGACCGCAGATCGGCATCTGCTAAGGAGGCGGCCTGTATGGCGTCGGACAGCATTGCATGATACACGGCAAACACCAGCAAATCCCCTATTTGCAAATTTCCGGAAATAATTAAAAATCCCCCAATAAAGTACAGTCCAAACTGCATGAAAAATTCATCCTTGAGTTTGGGAATCATCAGCACCCTGGCCGTCCAGTAATTGATCCATTTTGCATTACAAAGCATATCTTTATGGAGGAACCGGTAGTAGCGTCTTGTTTCATGCACGGACAAATCCAGTGCCTTGACCTCCCGCCAGCCCTGCACCATGGCATGGAGCCAGGAGGCGGTTTCCTGCCCGTTTTCCCGGAACCTGTCCGTAAGCTTTCTCTCCTGCCTACTCAGGAGATGATCCAGCCAAAACGTCAGGGGGATCGCTGTCATGGAAAATACCGCAAGGACGCCATGTATCCGTAACAAGGCGCAGGCACTGATGATCATGGTAATATAGTGCAAAAACAAATCTATCGTCTGGCTGTCGGCAAATGCGGCAACCTTTGCAGTATCCTCCTCTATGCGCATTTTCAAATCGCCCACGCTGACCTTCTCATATTCCGGAAAGTCGATTTTGAAAAAATGACGCAGAATCCTTTGCCTGACACGGTAGGTCGTAGAGTTGACCAATGTATATCTCGCCCAGTTTTTTACATACCCGGCCGCCGCCCCTGCCAGAAAAACGGTCAAATATCCTATCACAATCACGCCCATTTTCCCTACTTTGGCCCGCAGGATGACGTCGTTTACAAAAGACTTGTATAGGATAGGCGTCACAAAACCCAGTCCCGTCGCCGCAATACCGGACACAAGCATAACCAGCCAGTATCGCCTCACCCCCGTGGTATAAGGATATAAGCAATGTAAAACCTTATAACGATATCCCATTTGTTTTCCCGATTTTAACCTTCCTGCCCGCTTTAGCGGGCGTAGCACATGCTTTGCTAATGGCCGAAAAGCTTTTGGAACCTTTCGCTTTCCCTTGCCATTTTTTGGGGACTTCCGGTTTCTGCGATCCGTCCGTTCTCCAGCACAATTACCCTGTCGCACAGCATCACGGAGCTTTGCCGGTGGGATATCATAATCGCCGTCTTCCCGACAAGCGCCTTTTTCCATGCCAGATGGATTTCCGCCTCCGTCTGGCTGTCAAGCGCAGACGTCGCTTCGTCGAAAATGACGATTTTAGGATTTTTCAAATAAATCCGTGCAATTGCAATCCTCTGCTTCTGCCCGCCGGACAATCCACTTCCCCGGCTTCCTATTACGGTATCTACGCCCTGGGGCAGGGAATTGATAAATGCCTCCAACCCCGCTGCCCGGTATGCCTGCCGGATCTGTTCCGGCGTGGCGCGCAGGTTTCCCAGCAGCAGATTATCGCGGATGGTTCCGTCGAACACCAAAACGTCCTGCTGGACATAACCGATATTTCTGCGCACGGATTTTAGGCTGCATTCCCCCAGCTTCTGTTGGTCGACCGCAATAAACCCCTCCTTTGCCCGGTAAAATCCCACAAGCAGATACGCAAGCGTCGTTTTTCCGCAGCCGCTTTTTCCCACGACTGCCACATGCTCCCCGGGCTGAACCGTAAACGTGATATCGGTAAGCACCTCTTGGCAATCTTCATACCCGAAAGAAAGGTTGGAAAATTCTATCCCGCCCTGCACGATATGCAGATTCGCAGTTCCTTCGGGTTCTTCTTTGGTCAATAGGAAATCATAAATGCATTGTATGTACGCCACGCGCTTTTTCGCATCCAGAATATTTTGGCTGATTTGGCCGATTTTATGGGAGAACTTCTCATAAAAGCTAAAAATAACGGTCAAAGTGCCCAGCGTTATATTTCCGCCTGCGGCCAAATAGGCGGATATGGCATAGATGAGCAGCCGGATCGAAAGGCCTACAAAGGCGGTCGCATTTTGGGAAGTAAGAACCAAAATACTGCTTTTTATGCCGGTTTGAAAAACCGCCTCCTGCTTTTCCCCATACTGCCTTTCTATTTTTCCCTGACTGCCCAGCATACGTATATCCCGCAGTGCCGTGATCACTTCATACATCCAGCTGATGTATTCCCCGTAGGCCTTTCGTTCCTTTTGTCCCAGATCCCCGATTTTTTCCTTAAACCATATATTTACCACCACACAAAGTGCTGCGGCCAAAAAGGCGATCAGGCCAATACGCCAGTCGATGATTACCAGATAGACTCCATACAGGACGGCCATCAGTATGCCGTTATAGAGGTGAATCATATTCCGGATAATAAAGTGCATACACTCGCTGGGATACTCCTGCAGTACCGCAAGGATTTCCCCGGTAGAAGCGCCGGTCAGATATTGGGCGTCACATTTTTGCAGATGCCCAAAAACATCCCTGCGCACCGAAAATACAAACATGTTCATCAGGTATCCGTGCTGGGCATACAGTAAAAAGTACAGCCCTCCGGAAAACAAGATGCATAGCAGAAAAACCAATGCAACCCTCACAAAACAATCCAGATTCCGGTAATATACCACCTCGTCTATCATAATCCCAAACAGAACCGGCATGACAATGGCCAAAACCGAATCGGTCAGCCACCCTGCGTAAAACATGATAAAGTTCTTTTTATATGCCTTCATATACCGCGCCAAAAAGCGGATCGCATCAAAATAATGCAGCTTTTTCTTCATGGTTTCCCCCGTTTCTGCGCTGTCCGTTGCGTATCCGAAAACCGCTATCTCCCTGCCTTTGCAAATACCTTCTGCAAAAGCGTACACTTTGCGGATACCGTCTCCACCGTCACCCTGCCGTGAAACTGCTTTTGTTCTTCGCACAGTATGATATGCAGCACGCCATCCCGGTATTGTGTCTGTTTTACCAAAAAGGGCAGCACTTCCCGGTTTTTGTCCGTATATAGGTAAATGCGGTCCCCAAGCAATTCCGGTTTTTCCTCTTGCCTGATGCGTATCTCACAACCCTGAATCTCTCCTTCGTAACA
>CARDPF010000087.1 GCA_948960675.1 uncultured Eisenbergiella sp. | reverse complement strand
CAGACTGGAACGGCGTTTTGGGAAATTCCACCGTTTGCATGCCACCATGCGTAAGAACTGCCCGCACTGTAAAGGGGCTGTCCTGCCGTTGCCACGCCTGCCGATGTACCGCCTGGGCCAAAGCCTTAACGAAATGACATTGGACATTGCCCGTGAATAGTAACTACAAAACCTTATATTTATCTTAATGTTGAAAAGAATGCTTGACTTTATGCGTTTTTCTGATTAGAATACAGATTTAGTGATGAAAATGTGTAACGGATAGACAGCAGGCGTAAGAGAAGTAGTGCCGACATATACTAAGGAATAGATATGAACTGCAAAGAAGAGGCTGCCTGGGGCAGCAAAACATTGTTTTTTATTGTGAATCCGGCTTCCCATTCCGGTAAAGGCATGGCGTTGTGGAAGAAAACGGAAGCCATTCTGAAAGCGAAAAATGTGTCCTATGAGGCTTTTTTGTCGGAAAAGAAGGGCGATATCGCCGTGCTGGCAAGGCGGCTGACCGGTTCCCTGAAAGAAGGGGAGGAGCGGACGCTTATCATGCTGGGCGGGGACGGAACGGTGAATGAGGGACTGCAGGGAATCCGCAACTTTGAGCAGGTGCGGCTGGGGTATATCCCCACAGGTTCCAGCAATGATCTGGCGCGTGATATGGGAATGGACGGGAATGTGAAGCATGCGCTTATGGCGGTTTTAAATGAAAGCCGGGAAAAGCGGATGGATTTGGGACACCTGATTTGGAGGGAGAACGGCAAGCGCCGGGAACGGTTGTTTTTGGTAGGCTGCGGTATCGGCTATGACGCAGAGGTCTGTGAGGAAACATTTTTGTCGCCAATGAAATCGGTTCTTAACCGGATAGGGCTTGGGAAGCTGACATATCTTGGAATCGGCCTGAAAAAGATGGTGACGGCTCCCTGCGTCAGGGCTGCGGTACGGCTGGACGGGGAAAGGATTGTACATTTACAAAAAATGTTGTTTGTGGCCAGTATGCTGCACCGGTTTGAGGGCGGGGGCTTTTGTTTTTGCCCGCAGGCAGATGCGCAGGACGGGATTTTGGATGTGTGCGTGGTGGACGGAGTGCCAAAATGGAAATATCCGGTTATTATTCCTTTTGCCCTGTTGGGCAGACATGGGAGGTTTTCCGGGGTTTCGCTCTGCCGCGCGCGGCGCATTGACATTAAGACTTCGGTTCCCCTCTGGGTGCAGACGGACGGGGAGGTTCCCGGAAAAATGGATCGGATTACGATCACAAACGAAAAGCAGAAAGTGCGTTTTATCTGTTAGAAAGAGGAGAAATTGTTTTGAAAACATGGATGAAGAAATATAAACATGGAATTCCGCTGGTTTTGTATGGCGTGGTGTACTTAGCGTGGTTTTTTGTACTGGAACAGAGGCAGACAAAAGATTATATGGTGGTGCATATGAATATCGACGAGTATATTCCTTTTTGCGAACCGTTCATTGTGCCGTATCTGCTCTGGTTTGTTTACGTACCGGCGGTGCTTTTGTATTTGTTTTTCAAGGACCGGGACGGATATTGGAAAAATGCCGTTTTTCTATGTACGGGTATGACCGTATTTTTGGTGATTTCCACATGCATACCAAACATTCACCATTTGCGGCTGCGGCAGTTTCCGAGGGAGAATGTGTTTACCGGGGTGATCGGTATGCTGTGGAAGGCGGATACGCCTACAAACCTGTTTCCCAGCATTCATGTTTTTAATTCCCTGGGGGCGCATTTTGCGGTACTCAATAACGAAAGCCTGCGGAACAATAAAAAAATCCGTTTTGCTTCCCTGGCATTGTGCATTTCCATTATTTTGTCTACCATGCTGATCAAGCAGCATTCCATGTTTGACGTGCTTACGGCATTTATTATGGGGGCCGTGATGTATGTGGCGGTATACAGCTACGATCTGGTGACGGTCTGGAGATACCGGCACCAGTATCAGACAGCGAAACGGGCGCGTAAACGCGCCAGAATCAAAATTGGCTAAACGGTGTAGAAGGGTTGCAGCAGGGCAGGCTTCTCTAAACTGCTGCGGGGCCCATGGTGCGGCCATAGCCCCGTGAGGGTATATTTAAATATGCCCCAGGGAGAGAAAGACAGGATTTGGGTATGTATAGTTTGGATGAAGTAAGGAAAACGGATCCGGCGGTGGCGGATGCCATTGTGGCGGAACAGGAGCGCCAGAACAGTCATATTGAACTGATTGCTTCCGAAAACTGGGTGAGTAAGGCCGTGATGGCTGCAATGGGCAGTGTGCTGACCAACAAGTACGCGGAAGGGTATCCGGGGAAACGTTATTACGGTGGATGCCAGTGCGTGGATGTGGTGGAAAATTTGGCCATTGAGCGCGCCAAAAAGCTTTTTGGATGCGATTACGCCAATGTGCAGCCCCATTCCGGCGCGCAGGCGAATTTGGCGGTGCAGTTTGCCGTGCTGGAGCCCGGGGATACCATTATGGGGATGAATCTGGACCAAGGGGGACACCTGACCCACGGCAGCCCGGTGAACATTTCCGGCAAATATTTTAAGGTGGTTCCCTATGGTGTGGACGGGAACGGGTTTCTGGATTACGACCGGATGCGCGCATTGGCCTTGGAGTGCCGTCCGAAGATGATCATTGCCGGGGCTTCCGCTTATGCAAGAACCATTGACTGGGCGAAATTTCGGGAAGCGGCGGATGAAGTGGGCGCATGCCTGATGGTGGATATGGCGCATATTGCCGGACTGGTGGCGGCGGGACTGCATCCCAGCCCGATTCCCTATGCGGATGTGGTGACTACCACCACCCATAAGACGCTCCGGGGGCCAAGGGGAGGCTTGATTTTGGCCAACGAGGCGGCTGCAAAGAAATATAATTTCAACAAAGCCATTTTTCCCGGCATTCAAGGCGGGCCCCTGATGCACGTGATTGCAGGAAAGGCAGTTTGCTTTGAGGAGGCGCTGGGCGTTGACTTTAAGGAATACCAGAAACGGGTGGTGGACAATGCGCAGGCATTGTGTAAGGGGTTGATGGACCGCGGGATCCGAATTGTCTCCGGCGGTACGGACAACCACCTGATGCTGGTGGATCTTACCAATTTCGACCTGACGGGCAAAGCGGTGGAGAAGCTTTTGGACGAGGCCTGTATTACGGCCAACAAAAATACCATTCCCAATGATCCGCAGTCCGCGTTTACCACCAGCGGGATCCGGCTTGGCACGCCTGCCGTCACCTCAAGGGGACTTACCAGGGCGGATATGGATCAGGTGGCGCAGGCCATCTCCATTGTGATCAAGGAAGGGGAAGCAGGCATTAGCGCTGCCAGGGCGATTGTGAAAGAACTGACGGACAAATATCCGTTGGATTGCTGAAAATGCGGGAAAGAAAGGGAGGAATTTCTGCCGACTGGCTCAAAGTGACTGCCATGGCGGCCATGGTGGTCGATCATGCGGGGGCGGTGCTATTTCCGCAAATATTGGAATTGCGCCTGATCGGCAGGATTGCATTCCCGGTCTATATCTGGCTGCTGGTGGAAGGGTTTGTCCACACCTCCAGCCGGAAAAGGTATTTTTTGCAGATGGCGGCTTTGGCCGTCATCTCGGAACTGCCCTTCGACCTTGCGTTTTCCGGGGGGTGGGATTTAGGCTGGCAGAATGTCTATTTTACCCTGCTGACGGGGCTTTTGCTTTTAACGGTGTTGGAAAAGACGGCTAAAGGTGGAATTGTCTGCGCCCTTTTGGCAACGGTGGCCCTGATGGCGGTTTCGGAATTCGGAGGCTTCGATTACGGCTGTACGGGGCCTGTGCTGGTGGCAGTGTTTTATTCGTTTGAAAAGCGCCAAACGCCCAACCGGGCGGCAGGATTTGCTTTGTTTGCCTGCAGCAATCTTTTGCGGCCGGTTTTTAGCGGGCTTTTTAGCGGCGCCTTATGGAATGGCCTGCTGGCAGAGCCGCTGGTGTGGGAGGGCGCCTTTGGCACGGTGGTGATTGAAAGCTTTGGCATTCTGGCAGTACCGCTTCTTGCACGCTATAACGGAATCCGCCGGTGGAAGCGCGGCAAGCTGCTTTTCTACTTTTTTTATCCCGTCCACCTGCTGGTGATTTATGGGATTCATCTGCTCGTAACAATTCAGCCATAATCCCGCGAAGTCAAAATCGTGCCTTGTGCGCGATTTTGCGAGGGCTTCACGCACCAAAACGCGATTTTATCGCGTTTTGTGTGCATCTTCGTAACAGTTTAGCCGAAGGCTAAACTGTTACGAAAAATGGAATATAGGACTTGCTTATTCTGGTAGGTTGTGCTAAAATATCTTCCGTTGGCGTACAGTTGTGTGCGACAAAAGAACAGAAGGGGAAGAGAATATGGCAGAACCTACCAGATATTTTATTGTAAAAAAGAAAGCGGTGCCGGAGGTTCTTTTGAAGGTTGTGGAAGCCAAGCGCCTGTTGGAGACCGGAAAGGAAGCTACCGTGCAGGACGCCGCTGACCGTCTGGGAATCAGCCGGAGTTCTTTTTACAAATACAAAGACGATATTTTTCCATTTCACGACAACACACAGGGCAAAACGGTGACACTTTCCATGCAGATCGACGACGAACCGGGGCTTTTGTCAGACGTTTTAAAGGGATTTGCGCAGTTTGGGGCCAATATATTGACCATACACCAGAGCATTCCCATCAACGGGGTGGCGGCGGTGAGCGTGAGTATACAGGTAGGGCAGTCCAAAGGGGACATTTCCGATATGCTCGCGGGAATGGAAGGCCAAAAGGGTGTCCATAATGTAAAAATACTGGCAAAGGAATAGGGGAGGGAAAAAATGGCAAAGGTAGCAGTTTTGGGATATGGAACCGTGGGAAGCGGTGTGGTGGAAGTGCTGGAGAAGAACCGGAGCCTCATTGCAAAGCGGGCAGGGGAAGAACTGGAAGTGAAGTATATTTTGGATTTGCGGGATTTTCCGGGCGACCCTTACCAAGACAGGGTCGTGCATGATGTGGAAATTATTTTGGGGGACCCGGAAATCCAGATTGTATGCGAAACGATGGGGGGAAACGAGCCCGCGTATACTTTTTCCAAAAGGGCGCTGCTTGCGGGAAAAAGCGTATGTACCTCCAATAAGGAACTGGTTGCAAACCATGGGGCCGAATTGATTGCGCTGGCCAAGCAGCATTGCTGTAATTATTTGTTTGAGGCCAGCGTGGGCGGGGGGATCCCGATTATCCGTCCGCTGTACAATGCGCTGACGGCGGAGCAGGTGAAGGAGATTTCCGGCATTTTAAACGGAACCACCAACTATATCCTGACCAGGATGGAACAGGAAAAAACCGGATTTGCAAACGCCCTGCAAGGCGCGCAGGAGTTGGGATATGCGGAGCGCAATCCCGAGGCGGATGTGGAGGGGCAGGACGCCTGCAGGAAAATCGCGATCCTGGCAAGCCTTATGTCCGGCAAAACAGTGGATTACCGGGAGATTTATACGGAAGGAATCACGCAGATTACCCCGGAGGATTTTGTTTATGCGCATGGTATGGGAATGACGGTGAAGCTGCTGGCCATGTGCAAGCGCAGGGAAGGGGAAAAGGAAGAATACCTGGCGGCGGTAGCCCCTTATCTTGTGTCAAGGCAAAATCCGCTGGCCGGGGTTAACGATGTGTTCAATGCAGTTTTCATACACGGGAACATGCTGGGGGAATCCATGTTTTATGGAAAAGGGGCGGGAAAGCTGCCCACCGCCAGCGCCGTGGTGGCGGATGTGGTAGACTGTGCAAAGCATCCCGGCAAGCATATTATATGTTTGTGGGAGGAAGAAAAAATCCGGCTTTTGGATTTTGGACAGACCAAGGGACGGTTTTTCGTGCGCGTAAAGGATGCAGGCGAGGCCCGTGCCAGGGAATTGTTCGGGGATTTTGAAAAAATCGTGCCTGACGGTATCACGGGGGAATTCGCTTTTGTGACAAAGGTGATGCGGGAAGAAGAGGCTGCCAAAAAGCTTGGAGGGCTGCCGGAACTGCTTGCGCGGATTCGGATCAAAGATTGAACGGACGGGGAGAATGTCTATGAAATATGTGGTGGTACTGGGGGACGGCATGGCGGATGAACCGTTGGCAAAACTGGGAAACCGTACGCCGTTATCCTATGCGGATACACCGGCCCTTGATAGGCTGGCGAAGTGTTCGGAAATCGGAATGGTGCGGACGGTTCCGGAAGGAATGGCGCCGGGGTCGGATACGGCGAATCTTTCGGTGCTGGGTTATGACCCGAAACGGTATTATTCGGGACGGTCCCCGCTGGAGGCATTGTCCATCGGTGTTCCCATGTCGGATACGGATGTGGCGCTGCGCTGTAATATTGTGACGCTTTCCGACGATGATGTCCCTTTTGCCCAAAAGACGATTTTGGATCACAGTTCCGGTGAGATTTCCACGCAGGACTGTAGTGTTTTGCTGGAGGTAGTGCGAAGGGAATTGGAACGGCCGCCTTTCCGGTTTTATACAGGAACCAGCTACCGGCATTGCCTGATCTGGGAAAACGGCCGGGTAGCCACACTGACGCCGCCCCATGATGTGTTGGGGCAGACGATCGGCGTACATCTTCCAAAAGAGCCGCTGTTATGTGGGATGATGGAGGAAAGCTACCGGATTCTAAAAGACCATCCGCTGAACATCGAAAGAAAAAAGAAGGGACTGCGTCCCGCCAATTGCTGCTGGTTCTGGGGAGCGGGAACGAAGCCTGCGCTGGATTCTTTTTCGGAAAAATATGGGAAAAAAGGAATTATGATTTCCGCGGTGGATTTGCTCAAGGGGATAGCTGTGGGTGCAGGGATGCAAACTGCTGTTGTGGAAGGGGCCAATGGCGGCTTAGACACGAATTATACGGGGAAGATGGAGGCGGCCTTTACGGCCCTGACAAAGGACGGTTTTGATTTTGCCTATATCCATGTGGAGGCGCCGGATGAGATGGGGCATCAGGGGAGCGTGGAAAAAAAGATACAGGCCATCCAAAACCTGGACCGGTTTATTATCGGCCCGCTTTGGGAGAAGCTGCGGGCGCAGGGTGTGGATTTTCGGATGCTGGTGATGCCGGACCATCCCACGCCGATCCGTATCCGGACCCATACCGATGCCGAGGTTCCTTATCTTTTATATGACAGCACAAGGGAAAAGGGCGCTGATTGGCGCTATAATGAGGCGGAGGCGATACTGAGCGGAAATTACATTCCCCAGGGCCATGAGTTGATGAAATATTTTTTGCAGATTCGATAGACGGGAGATAGGGACGATGAAAAAAGTAGTGAAATTCGGCGGCAGTTCCCTTGCCAGTGCGGAACAGTTTCGGAAGGTCAAGGAGATTATTCAGGCAGAATCCTCCAGGAGGTTTGTGATTCCCAGCGCACCGGGCAAGCGCAGCAAAAAGGATACCAAGGTGACGGATATGCTCTATGAATGCTATGCGCTGGCGGAGGCCGGAAAGGACTTTTCCCATGAATTGCGCCTGATACGGGAGCGGTATGGGGAGATTATCGACGGTCTTTCGCTGACACTGTCTTTGCAGGAAGAGTTTGAAAAAATAGAAAAGCAGTTTTTGGCGCATGCGGGTAAGGATTATGCGGCTTCCCGGGGGGAGTACTTAAACGGCATCGTAATGGCCGCTTACCTGCAGTATGAGTTTGTGGACGCGGCGGAGGTGGTTTGTTTTCAGGAAAACGGACGGTTTGACGCTTCCCGTACCAATGAGGTGTTGGGGGAACGGCTCAAAAATATGCCCAATGCGGTTATACCGGGTTTTTATGGCGCCAACCCGGACGGCACTATCCGTACCTTTTCCAGAGGCGGTTCGGATATTACGGGTTCCATTGTGGCAAAAGCGGTACATGCGGATGTCTATGAAAACTGGACCGATGTTTCGGGCTTTTTGATCGCGGATCCGGGCATTATCCCCAATCCGGAGAAAATTGAGACCATTACTTACCGGGAATTGCGGGAACTTTCCTACATGGGCGCTTCCGTGTTGCATGAGGAATCCACCTTCCCTGTGCGCAGCGAAGGGATCCCCATCAATATCCGCAATACCAACGAGCCGGATAACAGCGGAACCTGGATTGTGGAAAGTACCTGCCAGAAATCCAAGTTTGTCATCACCGGCATTGCCGGAAAGAAAGGCTTTTGCTCCGTCAATATCGAGAAAGACAAGATGAATTCCGAGATCGGGTTTGGCAGGAAGGTGCTGCAGGCTTTTGAGGACAATGGGATTTCCTTTGAGCATGCGCCCTCCGGCATTGATACCATGACTGTTTTTGTGCATCAGGACGAATTTATGAATAAGGAGCAGAATGTGGTTTCCGCCCTGCACCGGCTGGCGGATCCGGATATGGTGGATATTGAGGGCGATCTGGCCCTGATCGCGGTGGTGGGCCGCGGCATGAAGTCCGTCCGGGGAACCGCCGCCCGTATTTTTGCCGCCCTGGCACATAAGAACATTAACATCCGCATGATTGATCAGGGTTCCAGTGAGTTAAATATCATTATCGGGGTGCGCAACGATGATTTCGAGGAAGCCATCCGCGCCATCTACAACATGTTCGTACTGGTACAGCTTTAAAAAAGGGTATATGTTCAGTTTTCTTTTTTATGATGCAGGATATACTCCCGGGGGGTATAAAGCGTATATTTTTTGAAAACGGTAGAAAAATAGCTGCTGTCGGAAAAATGCAAAAGCATGGCTGTTTCCGTGGGGGATTTTCCGCTTTCCAGAAGGGTTTTGGCAGATTCGACTTTTTGACAGTTGACATAATGTCTTGGAGATACGCCAAGCTGTTTTTTGAATTTTTGCTTAAACTGGGAGCAGGAAAGTCCTGCCACGTCCGCTAAAAGTTCCAGGGGCAGTTCCTCCGTAAGATTTTCGCCAATATAGGTAAGCGCGCTTTGAATGTCGGCGGAAACGGGGGAGGATTCGTGTCTGGAACAGGACAGGATCACATGTAAGAGCAATTGGAGCAGCGTTGCGGTCAAATAGGGATCTTCTCCCAGAAAGGCTAAGGAAAATGCCTTTTCGATAAGGGGGAGGGTCTTTTTTATGTCCGTTTTTATGACACGGCGGGGAATGGTCATCAGCCTTTGTATCAATTCCTTAGCTGCGCCGGGGGCCAGAAAAAGAAAGTCATTTGTCTGGCTTACATCCAGCTGGAACCAGTAGAGTTCCCCGACGGTAATGGGCCGCCGGTTGGTGCCATGGACTTCATCCGGGAAGGAAACAAAGATTTCTCCGCCGGAGAAAGGGAAACTTGCCTCTTTGGTGGAGAAGGAAAAGGTACCCTGTACCGGAAGGGAGAACTCAAATGCATGCGCATGGTAATGCCAGTGCAGGGAAGGAGTGGCATTATAGCTAGTGTGGTGTCCAAACATACGGATGCCCGGAATGTGAAGCTGGTCTTTGGTGAGTATAATGCGGTTTTTTTGTACGGTATATTCGTCGATCCAATTTGCGGATTTTTCCATGGGACGCTGCCTTTCCCAAAAAAGTTTTAAATTTGTACGGTGTATTGAATTGATGGAAATACGATTTTAAAAATTGTATAATATGGGAAAGCCAATGTCAACCGTATGAAAAGAAAGGATGGAATAAACCATGTTTGAACCGGATTACCACAATATTGTGGACAGTGCAAGAAATAAGGAGGTAAAACGGGCTCCGCTCTATGAGCATATTGTAGACTTTACAAAAATAGGGGAAATCATCGGAGTGGATATGGCGTCCCTGTGGCAGGGGGACGAGCGGGAACTGGAGGAATTTTTCCGGCTGTACTGTAATTTTTTTAAGGATCACGGTTATGATGCAGTGCCCTTTGAAGCCTGTATCGGATCGGCAATGCCGGGGGCCGGGGCGCTGGGGAACAGTCGGATGACACCGGCCATTCAGGATGGGGATGATTTTAAACGTTACCCCTGGGAGGAGATTGCGGATTCCTATTTTGCGGCCAACACCAAATATTTTAAGGCGCTTAGGAAAGCCATGCCCGAGGGGATGAAGGCCGTTGGCGGCGTGGGCAACGGCATTTTTGAATGCGTGCAGGATTTGACCGGGTATCAGAACCTATGTTACATCAAAGCGGATGACGAAGAACTGTATGAAGCGTTGTTTCAAAAGGTGGGGCAGACCAACCTTGGCATTTGGCGGCGGTTTATGCAGGAGTTTTCCGATGTGTACTGTGTGCTCCGGTTTGGGGATGATCTTGGATACAAGAGCAACTCCCTGCTTTCCACGGAGGATATCAGGAACCTGATTCTTCCGCAGTATAAACCGATTGTGGATTTGGTGCATGGTTATCAAAAGCCATTCCTGCTGCATTCCTGCGGAAAGATTTTCAATGTGATGGAGGATTTGATTGACGGGGTTGGAATTGATGCCAAGCATTCCAATGAGGATCAGATTGCAATGTTTCCGGAATGGGTGGAGCGGTACGGAAACCGTATCGGCAATTTCGGCGGCTTTGATATGGATGTGGTATGCAATTACGGCAGGCAGGAATTGAAGGAATACATGTTGGATATCATGAAGAGGTGCGAGCATTGCGGCGGAATCGCATGGGGAACCGGCAATTCCATTCCTTCCTATGTCCCGGCGCAAAATTACCTGAACATGATTGAAATTGTGCGGGAATACAGGGGGGATTATAATTAACGTTATCCCCTAAGCCACGGGTTTTTAGAGAGCGTGCCGACGGGCGGGTAAGGCGGATCCTTTTGCAGGCCGGACACCCCTGCCGGTCGGACGGTTCCTTATGCATGCCGGACACCCCTGCCGGTCGGACGGTTCCTTATGCATGCCACCATGCGTAAAGAACCGTCCGACCGGCAGGGGTTTTCGTTCTGTTTGACATGCGGCGGGTTTTTTGTTATGTTAGAAGGGCATTGGAAACGGTGCAGATCATAAATGGGAGTCACAAAATGGGGATTGCGGGCAGGATGAAAAGCAGGGGAAGGATTTTTTTAATCGTGTTTTTGGTCTTATGGATGCATGGCTGTGGAAAGGACGCAGGAGAGGTGGGGAGAAATCCCCAGACAGGGAATGGGGATGCCAAGACAGGGCCGGAAATTGC
>CARDPF010000086.1 GCA_948960675.1 uncultured Eisenbergiella sp. | reverse complement strand
GCGTAAAACTCGCTGCGCTCAAACAGTCCGCGTTTTTTGGCAGGAATGAAACGGCGTTTTTTAAAATTCCACCGTTTGCATGCCACCATGCGTAAGAAACCGTCCGCCCGGCAGGGGTATCCGGCCTGCAAAAGGATCCGCCTTCCCCGCCCGTCGGCACGCCCCCAAGACCATTGCTTAACTAAGTGACATTGGCCGTGAATAGTAACGGACCTATAATCCTGAATGGGTTGCCCGGTATTTTCGGGGCGACATCCCCTCATATTTTGTAAACTGTGTGCAAAAATAGCTGTAATCTTTAAAGCCAAGGCGAAAATGGCAGGATTTGAGCGGGATTTCCTTTTTCTTTAATAATTCGCGGGCTTTTTCTATCCGGTAATCATTGAGGAAGGCGGAAATGCTTTTGCCGGTTTTGGCTTTAAAAGTCCTGCTTAAGTAATATTTGTTTATGCCCACATGTCCGGCAATGTCCTCCAGGCATAAGGAATCATCGGAATAGTGTTCGGCAATGTAAGCGGTCACCTGGTGGATGTAGGTATCCTGATAGTTGGATTTGCCAAAATCCAGGCAGGCGTCAATAATGGATTGGAACATGTCCCTTGCCCATATCAGACAGGCCGGATTGCTTGTGGGCTCCCCCGGAAATGCCGGGAGGCTGTCGGAAGACAGGGCATATTCGGAGCAAAACTCCGATGCGATTGCAATCAGTTCATTGATCAGGATGCTGTTGTCGCTTTTTTTGGAATCGCTAAAGATCTCCTCCAGACATTTGGAAACGCCGGAAAGGGAAAGATCCGACAGGGCGTTTAAAAGCCTGCGTTCCATGGAGATGGAGAGGCGGTGGATGGTTTCGGGTCTGGGAACCGTACCGTTTACGACGGACGGATGATTTCTGAGCATATCGGCCGCTTCCAGAAAGCAGGCATGGATGGAGGAGGCTTTTGAGGATAATCCGCTGATGCCAAAGGAAAGTTTCAGGCTGAAAAACCGGTAAATGGAATAATTCATTTCCCGCACATATTTGCTGATTGCCTGCATGATTTCCGGTTCTGGTTTTTCTTTTCCGAAGGGGAGGAAAAGGATGAAAAGCTCGTTATAGGGGAAAATGACAAAGCCCGTGACATCTGCAACGATCTGGGCGATCAGGTTGTCGATGTTATCATAGACAATCCTTTTTTCATTTTCCGGGTAAAATTGCAGTTTTCTGGTGAGTCCCGGAATACCGAGCGCCAGAATGACGGCGTGGGAGAAAGAGCCGGGAGTTTGCCCAAGGATTGCGGCAATCACGCTGTCACGATAGGCTTTTTCCTGCGCAAGGGAAGAAAGGGCGGCGGCGCGGGCGTTATTTTTTTGTCTGTCTTGCAGGCTGTCGAGCACTTTTTGCATGCTTGTGGCATTGATTTCATGCTTTAATAAATAATCGACTGCATTTTCGGCAAAGGCGTTTTTGATATAGTGGAAATCCGAATAGTTGCTGAAAATGATGACAGCCGTTTCAGGATAATGGCGGTTGATGTACGCTGTCAATTGGATTCCGTCCATTTCCGGCATGGAGATATCGGCAAAAACGACATCCACGGCGTGATGCTCCAGAAAAGCAATCGCTTCCTTTGCGCCGGATGCTTCGCCTGCGATACGGCAGTTGTGCTCCGCCCAGTTCCAGAACATGATCAGCGTTTTCCGCGCAAGGTATTCGTCGTCAACAATTAAAATATCATACATGGCAGGTATCCTCTTTTGATAATTTTGGAATGCGGATCATGACCGTTGTCTGTACTTCTGGTGTGGAGACGATTTTCAGCCCGAAAGTGTTGCCGAAGGTCAGCCGGATCCGTTTGTCGAGGTTTTTGATGCCAAGGTGCGTGCCGTCATCTGTCGTGTCATCCAGAAGGCTGTGCAGGGCGTCCGGCAGGATTCCTTTTCCGTTATCCGAAACCTTGACCAAAATGTCCCCGTCGCTTTCATAGGCTTTGATGAGGACATATTGTCCGGGGATGTCGGAAAAGCCATGTTTGATGCTGTTTTCCACAAGGGGCTGCAGACAGAGCTTGAGCGTCATGCATTCCCGTGCGCAATCCTCAATTTCTAAGTACAGGTCGATCTGGTTGACAAATTTGTTCTGCATGATTTCCATGTAATCCTGTACATGCTCCAGTTCCCGGGACAGGGGCACAAATTTATTCCTGTCTGCGGTAGAATACATGAGCAGACGGATGAGGCTGGCGGACATGTTGCGGATGGATTGTATGCCGTTGAGTTCTGCCAGGGTATGAATGGCATTGAGCGTATTATAGATCAGATGGGGATTTACCTGGGTGCGCAGCGCTTCTATTTCCAGGATGCGCTTATGTTCCTCCAGTTTTGTGATGGTATCCAGCTGGTTGGATATTTTATATGTCATCCGGGAAAGCTTGGCATAAATGTCCCGGATATCGCTGGTCGTGGAGGCGGCAGGGCATATGGTACCGGCCGATGGGGCGGCCAGGTCAATGCGGCCGATGTAGGCGGTAAGTTCCCGGAAGCTTTGCGAGAGTCTGCTGGAAATAAAAAGCGAAAATGTCAGCATGATTACAATGGCGGCCAGAATGCAGAGGATGGCGGTTTGAAAATAACGCCGGTAGGAGCCCTGCAGGGCGTTTTTGGGGGCAAAGGTAATATTTTTCCAGTCGGAATAGAGGGAAAACTGTCTGGACAGGGCCAGATAGTCTTCCCCGTCAAGGGTGAGACTGCAAAAATTTCCGGAGTCGGCGCGGCCGGAAAACCATGATACCAGCGTCTGGATGCTTTCCGATGACAGATCACGGCAGTTGGCAAATAATATGGTATCGTCGCCGTTAATGATCAGGGTACGCATCACGCCGTTCATATTTTTGGAACCAAAGCAGTTGGTGATCAGCCGTGAATGAACGTCAAAAATGATGACGCCAACGCTGCGCCCGTCCCTCCGGACAGGCATGCATATGGAAAAGCTGCTTTTGGGAATCGTTTCGTTTTCGGAAAGGCGGTTTAAGTAGATCACTTTGCTGTCGGACTGCAGGGCCTGCCGGTACCAGCTTTGCGACTGAAAGTCCGGGGAAAACCAGGTGCTTCCGCTGCTGACGATTTTACCGTTGTATTCGGAGGCGACGGCGATACCGCTGACATTTTGCAGGAGCATATTGCAGGTATCATGTAAAAAGTGCTTCAGGGTCAGCGCGGCGTTTGGGGGGGGGGTATAGAGGAGAGAAAGTCCATGGTTTCCGGCCGGGCGTTTAGATAATCCATGTTTGCAATCAGGGAACGCATATTTTCCTGAAATTGGGTGTTGGCATTTTGGGTGATATCCGTCACATGGGACAGGGACAGGTCGGAAACCGTGTGCTCCATGTTGGCGCTCCAGATGGACATGATGGTCAGAAGCAGACCCGTGGTCAGCGCGGCCATAAACAGAAACAATCTGGCGATGATATTTTTGCGGGGGCTGCACAGATAGGCAACATTGCCGAAGAAAGTATTCATTGGTATAATCTCCCAATTATTTTTCCTGATTTGCGAGTTATATTGTCAATATGCCCATTATAATATGCATGGAAGCAGAATTCAAGTAAAGTGATGGGAAAACGGGAAAGAGGTGCAATTATTTAAACAATTGTGCTAAAAAACAAAACAAATGGAACACGCAAAATGATAGACTATACTTACAGGCGGTATACAGTCTGGAAGTCGGATCCTCGCGGCAGCCGTCAAATATCCGCACAAGTGCGGCTACTTGGCCCGTTGCCTGCGCAAAATCAAAAGAAGGAGAGAAGGGAGTATGAGAAAAAAGAGTCGGGTATCAGGGTATATGGCGTTAACCGCAGCTTTGGCAGTCACAATGCTTGTAGGTTGCGGCGACGGCGGCAGCGGGCAGAAGGTATCGCAGGAGAGTGTGCCGCCTGAGGAAAGTGCAAAAAGTGAGGAGAGCGCGGAAGCAAAAAAGGAGGACGGTTTTGGGGAAGAAAAGATTACCTACTATATCCATGCCGGGGAAGCCAAGGATACGCAGTGGACGCTGGACGAGGTCAGTAAGCGGGTGAAGGAGCGCTGCGGCGTGGAGATAGCGTTTAAACTGCTGACAGATGATAATTATGACCTCACCTTATCGGCGGGGGAAAATATTGATTTGATTTATGGGGCGAGCTGGCTGGGATTTGTGGAAAACGCGCAGAACGGCGCATTTGCAGAAATCAGCGAGGAGGAACTGCAGACCTATGCGCCGTTTGTATTCGAAAATTTTGGCGATGTGCTCAATGCGGGCAAGGTTGGGGGAATATGCTACGGAATTCCGGCCAAACAGAATGATGTGCCCAACCGGTGCCTGATGGCGCGGGGGGATTTGATGGAGAAATATGGGATACCGGATATTGACAGCATGGAAAATATTGAGAAATATCTGACGGCGGTGGCGGAGAACGAACCGGACATGGTTCCCTTTGATCTGCCGGGAAACCATTGGTTTATTTTACTGAATATGTTTTTGCCGGATTTAAAATGGGGACCGGTGGGGGCAACCGGATTTGGCGAGGCGGTCTATATTCATACGCAGGATCCAGAGCATCAGGTTTTCATTGCCGATGAACAGCCGGAAATGCTGGCTTTTACGGAACGGATGAAGGAGTGGAACGAAAAAGGGTTTTTCTCCAGAAGTGTGCTGTCGAATCAGACGTCTTCCCTGGATTCCTTTAAAAACGGAACCTCCGCATTGGCTTACATGGGCAATCCTGCCGATTGCCAGATTGCGTGGGATGAGATGCAAAAGGATGACAGGGCGGCATGGGATTTGCGGTTTGTGCCGCTGTACCGGGAGGCACAGATGGTGGAGGGGTATACAAAAAACCTGGTCTGCATTTCTTCGTTTTCCAAACATAAGGAAGCGGCATTGCGGGCAGTCAACGCCATGTATGAGGATCCGGAGGTGATGCGGCTGTTTATGTACGGGATTGAAGGGACACACTACCGGCTGGATGAGGAAGGGCATATGGAATGGATCGACGCCGATTCCAAAGGCTGGGTGAATACGGGCATTATTTATGACGACTACAAATATCCGCTGCGGTATACTTTCTCTGGGGCGCAGGAACTGGTTGACCGGCTGGACGGCATGAAGTATGTCAATCCGGCAATCAATGTCGCCATGTCGGATGATGCGGTCAGCACGCAGAAGGTGGCGATCGAGGAGATAAAGAACCAGTATATGACGCCCAGGTGCTTCGGTATCATAGAAGGGACACCGCAGGAAGCGCTGGATAAGGAACTTGCGGAACTGAAAAAGGCGGGAATCGACGAGTTTGTCCTGGACAGGCAAAGACAGTTGGACGCTTATATGGAAAGCATCGGCGAATAGGCCGGTAACGCAAAAAGGACAGGCGGCAGACAAAACTGCCCAGTCTGTCCTTTTTGGGAAAGTGCCGGGATGCAGGCGAAATACCGGGAAGTGAGGGGTACAGTATGGCTTTGCGCAACAAGACGGCGCAGAAATGGAGTAAAAAATGGCGGGAAAAAAGGGGAAGACAGGTCTGGCAGGGCAAAAAAGGATGGGGGGATGGAAAGGATGGGGACGTGAACTTGTCCGCAACCGGATGTTGTATTTGATGGCGCTGCCTGCCATCCTGTATGTCGTTATTTTTTCCTATATTCCGATGGGAGGCATCCTCATCGCGTTTAAGGATTATAAATATAATCTGGGCATTTTGAAAAGTCCATGGGTGGGAATGAAAAACTTTTCTTATTTTGTTTCTTCCGGGAAAATGTGGCTTTTGACCAAAAACACGTTGGGATATAACCTGATGTTCCTGGCCGCGGAAGTGGCCGTAAGGATTCTGTTTGCAATTCTGGTCTGCGAGATGTGCACGAAGCGTTATAAACGGGTGCTGCAGAGCGTGATGATGCTCCCCTTTTTCCTCTCCTGGGTCATAATAGGCGGTATGGCATATAACCTGCTAAACTACGAGTTCGGAACCGTCAACAATCTGCTGGTACAGTTGGGAGGGGAACGGATTGATGTGTATAACAATCCGGGTGTATGGAAATTCATATTTTTGTTTGTACGCCTGTGGCAGGGGACGGGGTACGGCATGCTCTATTACCTTGCGGCGATCACCGGCATCAACACGGAACTGTATGATGCGGCTTACATAGACGGCTGCGGTTTGTGCAAAAGAATCCGGTATATTACCCTTCCGCTGATTATGCCCACGACCTGTATGCTGGTCCTGCTGGGACTGGGCGGGATTTTGAAGGGAAATATGGATATGTTTTACCAGCTGGTGGGAAACAATGCGGTTTTGTATAACGCGACGGACGTGATTGATACGTATGTATTCCGTTCGCTCACGACCATGAAGGATTATTCGGTCACGACGGCGGTGGGACTGTACCAGCAGGTGATCGGGTTTGTGCTGGTGGTGGCGGCCAACTGGCTGGTAAAAAGAATCGACCAGGACAGCGCGATTTTTTAGGGGAGGGGGATTGTTCCGATGAAAAAATCAAAAGAAGTGATCGGGTTCCAGGCGGTTGCGTTAAGCCTTACGACAGTTTTTGCGGTTTTATGCCTGCTGCCGATCCTTTATACCGTGACGGGTTCCTTTACGCCGGAGCGGGAGCTGGCCAGGGGGCTTAAGCTGATTCCAAAGCACTGGACGCTGGAGGCCTACCGGATGGTCTGGAAAAACCCGGCGGGTATTTTGCGGGCGTACGGCATCACGACCGCACTGGTGGTGTTCGGCGTCGGGGCAGGCCTTATCATGGTCACGATGACGGCATATGTGCTCTACCGCAAAGACTGCAGGGCGCGCAGGGGACTGTCCTTTTTCTTCTTTTTTACGACGCTGTTCAGCGGGGGAATGGTTCCCTATTATATCTGGATGTGCAGGCTGGGGCTGCGGGATACCTTTGGAATTCTTTTGTTTAACGGGCTTTTTTCCGTGTTCTATATGTTTATTGTCAGGACTTATTTTACATCCAATATTCCGGTTTCCCTGGTGGAGTCCGCAAAAGTGGACGGGGCCAATGATTTTATAATCTACCTAAGGATCGTCATGCCCTCCGCCAAGCCGGTGCTTGCCACAATCGGGCTGATGCAGGCGATCGCTTACTGGAATAACTGGTCGACGGCGGCCGTATTTATCACGGAGACAAACCTTTACCCGCTGCAGTTTTATTTATACCGGATATTCCAGGATGCGTCGCTGCGGCAGAAGCTGATGGAAGCGGGGGTTTTTGTTAATGGGTCGGCGCCGATGGAGAGTTACAAACTGGCGATGACAGTGGTCACGATGGGGCCCGTAATCCTGTTTTATCCTTTTGTACAGAAATACTTTGTGGCGGGCGTGACAATCGGGGCGGTGAAGGAGTGACGGGTTTGGGAAAACGAAAAAGGGGGATTTTCCGGTGAAAAAAGCGTTTAGCACGGTGGCATGCATGCAGGCGACGGTGGACCAGGTTTTGGAGACCGGCCGCAGGTACAAAATGGAAGGCGTGGAAATCCGGCTGGGGGATCGCAATGCCGTGCTGGGGGTGACAGGGCCTGCCGAAGTGGAAGCGGTGGGACAAAAATTGCAGGCGGCCGGTATGGCGGTGACGAATTTGGGAAGCAGCATTTGTATCCGGGGTTATGAGGAAACCGCTTTTGCAGGGGCCGCCGTGGCCATTGACCTTGCGGCGCGGGTTCGTGCAAGGGGAATCCGGGTATTTTTGGGAAATTTTCCGGAAAAAAACCGGAAAGAGGGGCACGGCATTATGCCCGGGGAGGCTGTGGCCTGCAGGGATGTGGATTACGAAGGAACGGTGCGGATGCTGCAAAGGCTGTGCATGATGGCACAGGAACGGGAGGTGGAAATTTGGGTCGAAACCCACAATGAATTCTCAACCGGCAGAACGCTGCAAAAGCTGCTTGGGGATGTTGCCTGTGGGAATCTGCGCCTGATCTGGGATATCATGCACCCGGTGGAAGCGGGGGAATGCCCGGAGGAGACTTGGGGGAGGATCAAAAAATGGGTTGCCCATGTGCATGTCAAGGACGGCTTTGCGGACCGGGAGGGTGTGTGCCAAGAGTACGAATATACCCGGCTGGGGGAAGGGGCGCTGCCGGTTTTTGGCATACTGGATCTGCTGCAAAGGGAAGGGTATCAGGGGTATGTTTCTTTTGAATGGGAAAGTCCGTGGCGGGATTGCCTGAAAGGATATCCCAATACGCTGGATTGGGTATTGGGGCAATATGCGGCTTTCTGGAAGCGGTGGGAGCAAAACCCTGTGCCGGGGCCGGGGGCATGCTGGAGGGAAACGGATGCACCGGGAAAGCATGGGAGTGCGGCGTTTTTCATTTCCCCCAAAAAGACCATGGCGGTCATTGACAACCGGGGAGCCTTTGCGTGGGCCAAACGGTATGTCGTTTGTGCCAAAGTATTACCGGGACACACATACCGCGTCAGCGTTCCGTATGAAGAAAGGGGCGCTGTGGGAGCGAATGTGGTATACGGCGTTTTGACACTGATAAACGGACAGGGGGACGCGGTCAGGCGGTTTTACCTGGAAAAGGTCTGTCCCGGGCGGATGGAGCTTATCTTTTCCGTAAAAGAAGAAACCGCCGCACAAATCGAACTGGGCATCAAAAGGGAAGGCAGGGCAGTCTGGTACCGTCCCTGTCTGCAGGAGTGGGACGGCGGGGAGCCAAAAAAGCGCAGGATGAAAATCGCCCCTGTCTGCCTGCAGGTCAGGGCGCTTTCCTATGAAGATAACCTAAAGCGGATAGAGAGGGCGTTTGACGCTGCGGCGTCCGGCGGCGCCGATCTTGTGGCTTTTGCGGAAACGATGAACACCAGGGGGGTGGAAGGACTCGCCTATGAGGATTCCTTTGAAACCTCGGACGGGCGTTTTTGCAGTCTGATGAAGAAAAAGGCAAGGGAGCATAGCTGTTATGCGTTTTTTTCCTTCCGGGAACTGGACGCGCACGGCGCGCGCAGGAATACGGCAATGCTGGTGGACAGAAACGGTAACGTGGCCGGTAAATATCACAAGACCCATCTGACGCTGACGGAATATGAAAACGGGATGGTACCGGGGGAGGGGTATCCGGTTTTTCATACGGAATTCGGGAAAGTGGGTATGCTGGTGTGCTGGGACGCCTATTTCCCGGAGCCGGCCAGGGCCATGGCGTTAGCAGGGGCGCGGCTTTTGCTGATTACGACGGCGGGGAATCCGGTGCACCGGTTCATAGCCAGGGCGAAGGAAAACGGGGTATATGTGGTTGCTTCCTGTCCCGCCATCGACAGGGTTTGCGGCTATGCGTCCACACTGGTGGTGGATCCCTGTGGAAACGTGCTGGCGGATACCGACAAGGAGGGGGAAAGCGCCACTGCAGAAATGGATCCGGACGAAAAAGGCCATATTTTCTGGTTATCGTTAGGACCGGTAGACGCGGTTCCGGATAATGTATACAGACATGAATACAGGGATGACCTGTACGGAAAGGAAGGTTATGATGAAGGTTTTTGTTTCGGTTCCACAGGGCAGTGAGGTGCTGGAAACTTTTTTTCCGCATACGGTGCGGCAATATCTGGAAGAGCGGCATGAGGTGTCGTGGCTGCCGCTTTCCCGCAGCCTGACGCAGCAGGAAATTCCGCTTTATGCAAAGGAGGCGGAGGTGATTATGACCGGTTGGGGGCATGTGCCCTTTACGGCAGAGGTGCTGGAGCGGACGCAGATCCGCCTCATCGCCCATACGGGGGGAAGCGTGGGAAGCCTGGTGGACGGGAGTGTGTATGAACGGGGCGTAAAGGTTATCAGCGGCAACAATCTCTATGCGGACTCCGTGGCGGAGGGGACGCTGGCTTATATGCTGACCGCCCTGCGCAGGATTCCGGATTCCCTGCACGCCGTGCGGGCAGGGGGCTGGAACCAGGACAACCCGGATACGGAAGGGCTGCTGGGGCAAAGCGTCGGGCTGATCGGAATGGGGGCGATTTCCCTGCGGTTGATGAAGCTTTTGCAGCCTTTTGGCGTCAGCATCAAAATATATTCCCATTATCCGGTGGGGGAGGCGGTTTTGCGGGAATACCATGCGAGGCAGGTTGGTCTGGAAGAGATTTTTGCGACCTGTAAAATTGTCAGCCTGCACGCTTCCATGAATGAAAAAAACAGGGGCATGATACAAAAGAAACATTTTGATCTGTTGGCGGGCGGGGCAATCTTTGTGAATACGGCGCGGGGAAAAATCGTAAAAGAGGACGAGATGGTGGAGGCGCTCTCCCAAAACCGTTTCCGGGCAATCCTGGACGTTTATTGGCAGGAGCCGCTGGATGCAGACAGCCCGCTGCGGCGTCTGCCAAACGTTTACTGCATGCCGCACCAGGCGGGGCCGACGTTGGACAGGCGGGCGATCGTTACCAGGTGCCTGCTTGACAATATTGCACAGTTTGAGGTAGGCGGGAGGATGGAATTGGAAATCGGAAGGGAGTATGCTTCCCGCATGACAGTGGGAGGCTGAAGGGGGAAGCTTCGTGTGAAAAATCCATATATAGAAGATTTTTCACACGCAAATTTGTGCTTGCGCCCAAATTTGCGGGCTGGGCAAGAATGGGGGATTAAGATGGTCAGAATCGGGTTGATCGGTTCGGAAAGTATGCATGCAAAGGCATTTGCGAGGGCCTGCAATGTGGTGGACCAAAACGGCATTTACCAGGTTCCGGGGGCAAGGGTCACGGCGATTTACGGCGTGGATGATGACAGGGCGCATACGCTTGCGGTACAGGCGGAGGGAAGGATTCCTGTCTGTGTAAATTCCATGCAGGATCTGTCAAAGCATTGCGACGCGTTTATGGTTTTGCAGAGGCGGGGATGGGAACACATCCGGTATGCATCTGAAATCATAAAAAGCGGTGCGCCTGTGTTCCTCGATAAGCCGGTCTGCAGTTCTTATGGGGAGATAGAACGTCTAAAAGAACTGGCAGCGCGGGGCCGCAGCCTGATTTGCGGCGGTTCTGCCATGAAATATTGCAGGCAGGTCAGACAGCTGAAAAAAATGGCGGGAGAAAACAGAAACGGACAGATCAGGGGCGGCACGATCTGCCACAGCGCCGATCTGGAGATCGGAAGAGCGTCGTGTAGGGAAAGAGTGTAGATCTCGGTG
>CARDPF010000085.1 GCA_948960675.1 uncultured Eisenbergiella sp. | reverse complement strand
AGTCCGGAAAGATATGAAAGGGAATGAGTGGGCCGGTTACATGACCGTATATGTGACCCTGGCTTTGGGAATTATGCTGTCGCTGCTTTTGGCGGTGGTGGAAGGCGCCAGGCGCAGCACGATCCGTATGCATGTGGAATGCTGTGCGGATATGGCGCTGGATTCCGCTTTGGCGCAATACCACCGGGAGATGCTTAAGCAATATGACCTGTTTTTTGTGGACACCTCATACGGTACAGCCGACCCTTCCTTTCACCGGACGGAGGAAAAAATCTATGCGTATACGGAGAAGAATCTCCGTCCGTCCGAAGAATTTGGGGTTTCCTATGCCAGGGATCTCACCGCCCTGTACACGGACAGGGTGCAGCTATTGCGCGCAGGTGTGGCTACCGATGATGACGCGGCGGTGCTGCGGTATCATGTGGTGCGGTATATGAAGGACCGGTACGGCATTTCCCTGGCGGAAAGCATTTTGGATAAAGGCGGTGAGGTGCAAAAGTGGCAGGGACAAGATATAGAGGGGCAGTGGGATGCCGCGCAGGCGGCCATGGAAGAGGAGATTACACAAAAAAAACGTCTGCAGGATGAGGAGTGGGACGGCAGCATCCCGGAGACCCATTCGGATGCGGTGAAAAGGACGAGGAGCGAAGGGATTTTAGGGGTAGCTGCGCAGGGGATGCGCCTGTCGTCCGCAGCCATTGCGGACGCATCCCGCCCTTCCGTGCGGCAGTTAAATCGTGGAACAGGGCTGTCGGACAAAAAGGAACCTGCCACAGGGTGGGTGAATAATGGATTGCTGTATGCCTACATTATGAAAAAATGCGGAAATTTGCTGCAGGAAAAAGAAAACAGCGCTTTGGCGTATGAGGTGGAATATATTTTGCAGGGGGACACCTTGGACCGGGAAAACTTAAGAAAGACGGCGCAGGAGCTTTTGTGGATACGGGAAGCGGCAAATGTTGCATTTTTGTTCGGAAGCAGTCTCAGGGGCGAGGCAAAAGCGGCAGCCGGGGTAATAGCGGCGATACTTTTGCTGCCGGAGGTAGTAGACCTCATTGAAATTGTGATCCTGTTTGCGTGGGCTTACGCGGAGAGCGTGAAAGATATCCGTATGCTGTTTCGGGGAGACAAGGTTCCGCTTTTAAAATCGGAGGACACGTGGAATACGCCGTTTTCATGGCTGCTGACTTACCGCAGCCATCTGGATGCTTACCGCGCCCCGGCATCCGGCTGGGAATACAAGGATTATCTGGCGGCCCTTTTGGTGACACGGGGGCCAGACAAAGTTGTATGGAGACTGGCGGATATAATGGAAAGCGATATCCGGAAAACACCCGGCAACGGGGGATTTCGCATCGACGGACTGATCGACGGGATGGAAGCACAACTTTTCGTGACAAGCCGTTTTGGGGGAAGTTATGTGATCCAAAGGGTTTATGAGTATGAATAGTAAAACCGGAGAACGGTTAAAACAAATGTCTGCAAAAAATGATCGGAAGGGAGGGTCGGACCGGGTGTCCTTACAGAAAGAAAGAATAAGCATTTCTCCCAAATATCGGAAAAGGCAAAAAGCTCCTGACATAGGCCGTTACTTTTCCCCGTTTTTTATGAATCCTGTAAGGGCATCCTGTCCGGCCCTTCCCGGCAGCATGACGGTGGAGGCGGCGCTGGTACTGCCATTATTTTTGTTCGCCATAGGAAATCTGCTTTCTATGATTTTGTTGTTTCAAACCTTTTCGGTGCAGGAGGCAAGGCTGCACCAGACAGGGCGGGAACTTTCCCTTTTGGCATACGGGAAGGAGGACGGGGAGCAGGATATCCGCCTGCTCAAGGTGAGTACTTTGAAGGCGCCGTTTCGGACGGCGGCCTTTCCCACGGGAATCGTGGCAAACGGGTGCGTCATGCACAAGTGGATAGGGTATGAATTGGAAGGGAATACCGTCGGCGGATTAGAAAAACGGGAAGAGACGGTCTATATCACACAATCGGGCACGGTTTATCACAGGCAGCGGGAATGCAGGTATCTGAATCCCTCCATTCGGATTTTAGGGGAAAAAGAAGCGCAAACCATACAAAACCACGCGGGGGGCCGGTATACGGCGTGCAGCATCTGCAAGAAAAGCAGCGGCGGAGCCGTGTATGTGACGGATTTTGGGAGCCGCTATCACAGTACGGTGTCCTGTGGCGGGTTGAAGAGGACGATAAGCAGCGTGCCCCTATGGGAGGCGGTGGCGCAGGGAAGGCATAGCTGTTTGACGTGCGGATAAGGACGGGGGATGGATATGAAGTGGGCGATGGTGTTTTGTGCGCTTTGCGCCGTGCCGGATTGTATCCGGAAAAAAATTGACGGACGGGTACTGCTGTTTGGTCTGTTGGCAGGGATGGCGGTGGCGTGGCAAAACGTGTGGAAGGGCGGACAGGACTGGTATGGCGTTTTGCTGGCGGCTGTTCCGGGGCTTGGATTGCTTGTGCTGGGAAAACTGGCAGGGGGAAGGCTGGGAGAAGGGGACGGAGTCATGACGCTTGTTCTGGGATTGTTTATGGGGTGGGAGCGGTGTCTGGCAGTGTTGTGCGCGTCCGGCATGTTTGCAGCGGTGTTTGCGGGCTGCGGACTGGCGCTGGGAAGGCTTAGGCGCAGCAGCAGGATACCTTTTGCGCCGTTTTTGCTTGTGGCGACAGTATTGGTGTGGGCAGCCGGCAGGCAGGGGAACTTGTGAAGGGAAGGGGAAGCCTTAGGGGATGTTTAGGGCATTTTTCAAACACGCCCTAAGCGGCTGCGCAAAACGTAACAAGAAAGAGAGGTGGATTTAAAGTCGAAAACCGAAAGAGGAATGGAATAGACGGTTATGTGGTTGTGGAGGCGGCTGTTGTATTGCCGATGGTCTCCGTTTTATTGGTGCTTTTGGCGTATCTTTGCAGCTATTTGTATCAGGGATGTTTTATGGCGCAGGCAGCGTATGTGGCGGCGTTTCGGGGCAGCAGGCAGGAATCGGGCAGGGAAGGATATGTGCAGGCGCAGCTGGATGAGATTTTGGAAGGGGAAGTTTTGTCTTTTGGGGAGGAAAGGCGTGAGGTCGTTACGGGAATGCTTTCTGTATCGGTGTCCCTGCAAAAAAATACGCCTCTTTCGCGCCTGTGGGGAGACGGCTATTCGCTTTTAGCTTCCCAAAAATCTACAGTGCGCAATCCGGTGGCTTATATCCGGGGAATACGGGCACTTACAGGATCGGAGCAGGAGGATTGGGGATGGAGGCAGTGATTTATAAAAGGGAATTGAATCATAGCTATCTGGTGCGCAAATGTAACGCTTATGACATATCGGATAGCTATGCTTACCGGACGATGGCGCAAAACCGGATCGGAAAGCTTCTTTTTTGCAAACTGAGAAATTTGGATGGGGAGACCTTCCTTTATTACGACATTTCCTCCCGTCAGTCAATGGAGCGGCTCTACGAAGGGCGAAGGCTGGATATGGAAGATTTGAGGCGGATTATTTATGCGGTTGCCGCTATGCAGGAGGACTTAGGGGAGTATCTTTTGGATGAACAGGGTTTGATACTGGAGCCTTCCATGATGTTTGCCGATGTGGAGACGGAAGAACTTTATTTTTGCTTTGATCCGGAGGGAAGGCAGCAAGAGCATCGCTATGAGAATCTGGCTGACTTTTTTTTGGGACATGTGGAGCATGGGGAAGAACATGCGGTGAATATCGCATACCGGTTTTATCAAATGTCCAAGGCCGAATATTTTGTGCTGTCTTCCTTCCTGCCCTTTTTGGAAAAGGAATTGACAGAGTGGAGAGGGGCAAAACATCGTGGCATGCCGGAATGGGAAAAGGAAATTCCAAAAGAACAAGAACCCATACAGCCGGTGTCTGCGCAGATACTGACACCGTTGCCGGAATCTATCCCGGAAGAACTTCCAAAGGGCGGTAAAATAAAAAGCCTGTTGGAGAGGATTTTGGGGTTTGGAAAAAGAAAAAATGGAAAGAAAGGAAGACGGCAGAAGGCAGGATATAAAAAGGCGGCGGAAGAAGCGGGGGACAAAGAGGAGTGGCCAGACTCCGTATGGAACAGCTATGCAGAGCAGGCGTCGCTTATACAGACCGGAGAAACCGTATACTTTACCGATTTGGAGAAACGGGTAACACCGTCGGGGATTCCCTGTTTGACGGAGGAGGGTGGAGAAAGGCGGTTTTACCTGAACAATCTACCGATGACGGTGGGAAAGCTAAAGGGAAAGGTATCCGTTGTACTGACGGACGGTTCGGTGAGCAGGATGCATGCACGGCTTGTCTGTGTACAGGAGGGAGTCTGCGTGGAGGATTTAAATTCCCGGAACGGGACATTGGTGAACGGAAGGAAGCTGGAGCCAAACGAGACAGTGACGCTTACGCAGGGCGATTTGGTTCAGTTTGGCAGAGAACGTTTTCGGTATGGTTTTGTTGACAGTAACGCGATAAAGTGATAACCTTTGTACAGGGGGAAATGCACAGGAGGAAACCGCTATGGGGTACCGTGAGAGTCCATACAGTACAGAGGCACAGGATGCTTTAAAAAGCAGGAACTTACCGTTTTGCTGCATTGCGCTGATCGGGGTTAACGTAATCGTATTTCTGGTAGGTGTGGTGTCGCCGGGAACCGGTCTTTGGATGGAACATGCGGGGAGCTTTGGGGTTTTGCATTTGCTTTATGATAATGCGTTTTACAGACTGTTGACGGCTTCCTTTTTGCATGCGGACGCAGAACATCTTCTGTTCAATATGCTGTTATTGTATTTTTGCGGTGAAATCGTGGAGAAGAGTCTGGGAAAGTGTAAAACTCTGGTTTTATATGCGGTTTCTGCAGTATGTGGGAACCTGCTATCCGCAGCGTATGAATTGTCAACGGGCAGTTATTATGAATCAATCGGTGCAAGCGGCGCCGTGTTTGGCCTGACAGGTGCACTGCTGTATCTGGTCATTGTGAGAAAGGGTGCGGCTGTACATATTTCCATGAAACGAATGGTATTTGCCATTCTGCTTACGTTGTATGCGGGTTTTAGTAATGCTTACGTAAACAATGCGGCGCATATAGGAGGACTTTTGAGCGGGTTTTTGCTGGCGTTTTTACTGAGTCTTGTGCCGCCGGTATTGGGAAGAAAAGGAGAAGGGGAATGAGAAAGGACGATTGCATATTTTGTAGAATTGCCAACGGGGAGATTCCTTCCAAAACCATTTATGAAGACGGGGAATTTCGGGTCATTTTGGATTTGGGACCGATGACAAAGGGACATGCGCTGGTGTTGCCAAAAGAGCATTTTGACAACCTGTATGAATTGCCGGGAGAGTGGTGTAAGAATGCTTTTGCGCTGGCCCAAAAGATGGCGGTGCAGATGACGGAGAAGCTTAGCTGTGACGGGTTTAACCTTCTGCAGAACAATAAGGAGGCGGCGGGACAAACCATATCCCATTTCCATATTCATCTGGTTCCCCGTTACAGGGCGGACGGTTTGGAACTAAGCGGGGAACAGCAGTCTCCAACGCAAGAGGAACTGGAGGCTGTCCGAAAACAGCTTATCTAAATATACCCGGCAGTTTGTAAGCTGCCGGGTATGTTTTTACAACACGGTTCGTTTCAAGATTCATTTATCTCTTTTTGCTTCTTGCGCCGGACGGCGCTTTCTTTTGGGTTTTGCTTTTTCCCCTTTTTTTGCTTTTGCCTTTCGCCTGGGCGGCGCGGGCTTTTTTTCGTCTGCGCGCGCCTTTTGTCCCTGTGATATAAGCCACTAAGATGATACCGGCAATGACCAGAAAGAAAACGCCGACAAATATACCCACTCGCAAGACCGGATGGGAAAGCCAGCCTTTTGTGCTATCGGCAAACAATGTTTTTTGGGGGAAAGTGCCGGTGTTTTTTGTCTCAGGGGCGGCAGGGCTGCCTGTCTGGCCGGGGGCTTGGGCATCACCGTATAGGCTGCCGGAAGGATCGTTTTCACCCGGGGAAAGCAGGCCGTTTTCTGTGGGGGAATTGGTATTACCGTTTTGCGCTGCATTTGCTAAGGAACCGGTATTTTGGTTTGCACTTGTATTGGCAGTTACGGTAATTCCTTTTTTCCCGCCTAATTCCGTGATTTGTATGGGTGCATCCGTGGTGTTGACGGAGGGCACCAGATTGGGCAAAACGGTATTGGGGATGACAGACGGGGGCTGTATCTTGGGGGTTGTGTCGTTTTTTGCGCTGATGATTTGTCCGCTGTCGGTGTTTTGGTTTCCACCTGCATTACCGCTATTTGCACCGTTTGCATTACTATTTGGAGGATCGCCGCCGGAAAGACCGGGGACGGCTCCTGTGTCATTTCCCGGGATGGCCGGATTTTGGCTTCCGTTGTCTGCCCCGGGGGTGTCCGGATTGGGATTTGTGTCGTCCGTGTCAGGATTGTTGTTGTCCGCATTGTCGCTGCCGAAAGCAACCGTTATGACGGCGGGTGCGTTCAAGGTTTCTTTTTCTGCACCGAAGGCGGCATTGACTGTCTGGAAGCTGTCTGCGTTGACCCGGACTGTGGCCGTGACTGAATCGCTTGGAGCGGCATCTAAAATCACTTTTCCCAGGGAAAGGGTATCTTTGGCAAACAGGTTTTGGCTTCCGGAGATGTATAGGTTTAAGGTTCCGGTGCTTTCCTGGTATGTTGCGATCTGCACGGAACTTTTGAGGGCTTCGTCAAAATCGAAGGAAACGGACAAAGCCTTATCGGTGGCATTGATCTGCATGCTAAGCTGCAGGGAGGTGACGGTTTCACCGCCGCCTCCTGCAGGCAGTTCCAGAATGGCCTCCACCGCATTCCCGTCTTTGGTGAGGGATACGGTTTTGGCCTCTGTCGCATGCGCGGAAAATGATGGGAGCAAAATGCAGATGGCCAGCAGCCCGAACCCCTGTATCAATTTTCTCAACATTTGTGGATTCTCCTGTGTGTTGGCGCGCCAGCAACGACGCATGCCGGTTTATTCCCGCGAGCAGCGAGTCAAGTGGCTGCTTGCAGACATTTGACTCGTAACCCTTTGGACAGATCCGTACTGTTACATTCACTTTCCGCTTAAAGTAATGGACGGAAGTGTTTTGGGCAGTTCCACAAAGCAAGTGTCGCTTACCAGGCGTTGCCCTTCGTTGGTCAGGGCATTGTCCACACGGTACAGTTCTGCACGCACTCTGCTTGGCAGGGAGGCGTCCGCATTTTCAATCCAGTACACCCAGGTACCTTCTGCGGTTTCGCCCAACAGCGCTTTGTCGTCCTCCAAGGGAGGCGCCAAAATGATCTGGCTTGCGGTCAGGCTGTCGTCTGCCCCTACACCGCCCACGATATTTCCGTTTTCGTCATAAAGAACCACCACGTTATAAGCGGGATTTCCTTTATAGCTTCCGGTAAAGACGATAGAGCCCGCCGGAATTTTCCTTTCGGCGACGCCGTCAGCCGCATGTTGGTATACATAGTCAGCTGTCAGCTGCCCGATCGTGTTTTCTCCGCCTTCTGTGATCATAAATTCCACATTGTCGCCGGAGGGACCGTACAGATCCAACTCCGTCACGGAAAGGCTTTGCCCCTGTTGGCCGACTGCGGTCAATTTGACGTACGCGGCATTGCATGTGTACACCCAAGGGTCATTTCCGTTTTCGAAATAAACGGTTTGCGCGTTTTGGGTCAAAGCAAAGGAACCCGATTTTACTTCTGAATAGTTGCTGCCGTCGGTACTCACTTCAATCCGGTAGCTGCCGATGGGCTGTCCCTCCCTGCAGGTATAGCGCAACGCCGATATTTCCATGATCCGGTTTAATTCCAAAACGATGTAAGGATCTGCGCCGTCGGCTTTTCCGGTAAAGGTAGCGTCGGATTGGCTGCTTTTGTCAATGACCCTGATGATGGCGGATACGGTTTCCTTTTCGCAGGGATCGCCGGGAGTGGCGGCCGGCTTTGCATCTGCCGCAGATTTCATGTTCGTATCTACAGTCCATCCGGTTTTGTCCTGCAGTCCATCCCCACTGATTTTTACGGCCTGTGTACGGCAAGCGGCGGAACGGTTCATGAACTTGTCAATTGCAGTCACTTCATAAGTGATGACCCGGTTTGCCGCAAAGGCCGCTTCGTCGGTAAAGGTGTCGCTTTGCGTGAAACCCGCGATCTGACGGCGTTGTTTTCCCTGCTCGGTAAATATCCGTACGATTTCATAACCGTGAATGACATCCCGGCTGCCTTTGGCCTGTATGGTAACAGTGGCCTGGCTGTTGTCTGCAGACGCCGATGCGCTGACGATTTCCCGGCCTTTAATGGTCTGGGAGGCAGCGTTTTCCATCTCGTAAACGCGGGAATCGTCGTCCACATAATAGATGGCCCTTTCTTCCGGCGCAAACCGGCGCATATAAGATTTTGTGGTTTCGTCGGGAACCATTCCCCACCTATCGAAAAATTCGCTCAAATCCCGGTTGGCCGCAGCACTGGCCAGACGCATTAAATTTTGGTCGCGGTTGTCGGAAAGCGTCAGGTTGTTGGGGGCGCTGGCAGGATCCCTCGCATAACGGTCCACCCTTGCAAAGAAACGTTTCTCCATAATTTCCTGCCAGGTGTCGTAGGTTTTGTAATTATAGTCCCTGTCATAGGCAAGATGGAGCTGCCAGTACAAACCGAGTTGTGTAAATACATTTTGGGCGTACCCATAAGAACCGGATGTCACTTTTTTGTATACTTCCGGATACTGGAACCGGACGGTGCCGTTTTGGTCTTTGGCCTGCGCCAAAACGGAAAAATAGTTATTGGTTACTTCCGCGTGGGCGTAGGCACCCTGATTTATTTCATGGCCGATTTCATGGGCAATGCCCCAGCCGAAGTACTGGCCGCTCTCATAAGCCCCGTTTGTGGCCGATTTGACGGGGACACCGCCCATCATGCCCAAGGTTTCGGGCCATTCAATGCCGATATGGTTGCCTGCCGCATACATGAACGCGCCCGCAAACATCTTCATATAACGGATGTTTAAGTAACGGTAGGGCAGATGGTTTTTTAAGATAACGGCTTCGTCCGTTCCGGGGGCAAAACTGTCCGTTAAGCCTTTGTGCTGGTAAAACAGCGTCAACATGTTTTCCATTGCTTCTATAGTTGCCGACAGGCGGTCTTCCCGGGAGGCGCTGCCAAGCCCGTTTAACACTTGGCTTGCCGGAATGGAAAGCATCATGTAGTCCGTCACGATATCCGTGACATTGAAAATGCAGTTGCGCTCATCGTAGGAATAGTCAACATTGGCGTTTTGACCGCCTTGATGCTGTGCCTGGTGCTTTTTGGTGAGGGAAGCGACATAAGCGTCAAGTTCCTGCACGTAAGCTTTTATGCGGTTTTTGCGTTCCGTACCGGAGACCCTGTAAACGTTGAGAACCGGAATTTTTGTGCCGCCGCTAACCCGAACCGCATATTGGTCTTTATCATTATTGCCGTTATATTGGATATAAAGGGCGCCGCCCTTTTCCTTGTCCGTGGAGGAAATTTTGGGAACCGTAATCTCGTTTCTTCCGATGACAAGCTTTTGGGATGCAGACAGGGAGCCGCTTTCCGCATGCTGCTGGGTATAAATGAGGCTTACATTGGCAGACGCGCCTTTTTGCATACCGGGATTTCCCACATATACGATAAGTTCGTCCCCTGCCGCCGCGCTCACGCCCAGAGGCTGCCAGGCATTCAGGCCGCCTACCGCAATTTTCTGGTCCTTTGCCGCCGCTATGAAGGGATTGATAGCGATGACATCGCTTAAAGATTCCGATGCCAACAGTTGCCTTGCAGCATCCAGTTCTTTTTGCAGGACGTTTCTTTCCGGATGGTATTCATTGCTGTCAGGGTCTTTGGTATCCAGCCGTTTTTGGAGTTCGTCTATGGTAGCCTTGGTTACATCCTTGCGCAGGGAGATTTGCAGGTCGTCGGCATAAAGTGCCAGAATATCCTGCTCGATGCTGTCATAGGCGTAAAAACGGATTTCCGAAACGGTGACTTTACGGGGGGAACTTCCGTAGCGTCCGATTCCGATTTGTACCTTCGATGTTTTGAGGGGCTGCGCAAATTTCAGGATATAGTAGCGCCGGTCCCCGCTTTTGCGCTGTAGCAGGGTCATGTTTTTGGCATCCTGCCGTTTCCCGTTCTCATCCCAGTAACGGACGGAGGCGTAGGTGTAGGAACCGATATCAATCGGTTCGGCAAACGCAATCATCCCGATTTCATAGGACTGATCCAACTCGGCAAAAATACCTTTGTTGTCGCCGGGATATGCGCCGCCGTAATCCCAATCGTCACGCTGTAGATAAGAGGTATATTTGTTGTCAAACAATCCCAGCGCGCTGTCCTGTACAGTGTCCAACGGACTGTCCACCATAAACCCGCCGCCCCCCACAGAAGCGGATTTGATGTGGCGGCTCAGCTTTCCTTCCCCTGCGGAAGTGTTGATCAATTTATAGGCCGGGAGCTTGGCCGCTGCCAGTCCGCCGGGGGTGGTGTCTGCGGCAGTCATGGAGGAAGGCCCTTCCCCAAGTTCGTTGCTTGCCGTCACGTATACCATATATTTGGTGCTGTCCTTTAACCCTTCTGTTTGATAATAAAGGCCTTCGATACCTTCAATTTTTTGGTACGTGGTTGCGTCTGCTTCCTTATAATATAGATTATAGCTGTCTGCATCCTCCGCATTCTTCCAGCGGACACTCATGCTGCGGTAGCTGCAGGTTACTTTCACTTCATCCGGGGCGGAAGGCACTTTTGCGGCCTGCGGGGTGACGGTTCTTTCTTCCCCGAATCCGCTCTTCCATTCCCCGTTGACAGACTGGACGCGTACGCGGTATTCTTCTTTGTTTATAAGCTTGCTATTTTGGAACTGGGAGACGGTCAGGCTGGTCGAGGTGGTTTTTTTGTATTCAGTTTGGCCTTGGTAGGAAACCGCCACCTCGTAGCCCGTCACGTTGGTTTCCTTATTCCAGCTGACGGTAAAGGATTTGTTGCCGGGTTTCACCTGGGTGATGGCCGGAATATTCATCTGCGGTTCCGGTATCCGGCTTTCCATGTCATTGACAAACTCCACGCTGGAAATAGCCGCCAGGCTGGTGTTTTTGGCAGTTTTGGTGATCCTGAAAATGACCTGTTTGACTGCAATCCGGTTTCCGAAATCTATCGTGAG
>CARDPF010000084.1 GCA_948960675.1 uncultured Eisenbergiella sp. | reverse complement strand
GCCCTGCCTCCCGCGCCCCTCTTCCGACAGCCGCAGCAAAAAGCGCGGGGCAAAGTTCGGTCCGGATTGTGATGCGGCACAGGCGGTATGGAAGGAGGAAGATTGAAAATAAAAATTTTCAATCGCGAGATTTGTGTCTGCGCGTTGCTTGACACAAACTCGTTATGCGCAAAAAGCAGCGCAGAAATGAGGAAAAATATGGACGGGGGAAAGAAAAAACCGAATATACTGTTGATTATGACGGATCAGATGCGGGGGGACTGTCTGGGAATTGCAGGGCATCCGGATGTGAAAACGCCGTATTTGGATACGCTGGCCCAAAAGGGGGTACGGTTTGAGAATGCCTACAGCGCCTGTCCCAGCTGCATTGCGGCGCGGGCGGGGCTGCACACGGGGATGCTGCCCAGGCACCACGGCCGCGTGGGATATCAGGACGGGAATGCCTGGCGGTATGCCCATACGCTGGCGGGGGAACTGGCCGGAGCCGGGTATTATACCCAGTGTGTGGGGAAAATGCATGTGTATCCCACCCGGAATTATCTGGGGTTTCACCATGTGGAACTGCACGACGGGTATCTGCACAGCCCCCGGTACGGTTCCGTGCCTTACTGGGAATCACAGTTTGTGGTGGATGATTATTTTTACTGGCTCAAGGAGCAAAAGGGAGTGCGGGTAGATGTGACCGACAGCGGGTTGGACTGCAACGGTTGGGTGGCGCGGCCGTTTCCCTATGAGGAACGCTACCACCCCACCAATTGGGTGACGGACAGGAGCATTGACTTTTTGCGCAGGAGGGATCCGGACAAGCCGTTTTTTTTGATGGCGTCCTATGTGCGGCCGCATCCGCCTTTTGACGCCCCGGCCTGCTATTTTGACATGTACCGCGACAAGAGCCTGACGCCGCCTTCTGTAGGGGATTGGGAGGATACGGGACTTTTGCAAAAAAACGGGCGCATTTTTGATTCCCTGACAGGGCCCCAGGATCCGGAATTGATCCGGCAGGCGCAGATTGGTTATTATGCCTGTATCACGCATCTGGATCACCAGATCGGTCGCCTGTTGTTTGCCCTGGGGGAACATGAACTGCTAAACAATACCCTGATTTTGTTCACTGCAGATCATGGGGAGGAATTGTGCGACCACCATTATTTCAGGAAATCACTGCCTTATGAGGGAAGCACCCATATTCCGCTGCTTGTTTCGGGAAATCCTGGCCTGACAGGATTTGCACCCAATTGTGTGTGCGAAGAAGTGGTGGAACTGTGCGATATCATGCCGACGCTTCTTGCGGTGGCCGGGGCAAAGATACCGGATTGTGTGGACGGAAGGAGCCTGTTTGGGCTTGCATCCGGCGGGGGGGAGCCTTGGCGAGAATATCTGCACGGGGAGCATTCCTACGGGGATTTGTCCAACCATTACATTGTCACCAAAAAGGATAAGTTCTGCTGGTTTTGCGCTACGGGGAAAGAACAGTATTTTGTGCTGGAGGAGGATCCCCATGAACTGCATGACCGGATTTTGGATCCGGCCTGTCAGGAACGGATTGCCTGGCTGCGGGGCTGCCTGATACGGGAACTGGCCGGGCGCCCGGAGGGCTTTACGGACGGGGAAAGGCTGCTTGTCGGAAAAGAGTATCCGCCATTCCTGCGCAGCGGCACGCCACAATAGCGCATGCCGGTTTCGGCGGATAGCGGGCAGGGGCCACTGGCTGTCGGCGGGCCAAAAGGAGGTGTGGGGGCACTTTAAGGATTGCGGGATTTCGGACGGGAAATTCTGCATCCTTAAAGTACCCCCACCCCTCCTTTTGACCCGCCGACAGGGAGCCGTCTCTGCCGCTACGCCGCCTTATTCAGGCTAAACTGTCCGTCCTGACAGGCTTGCGCCGCTCCGGCAGCGGCGCCTTAAAATTCGAGGAAGTTGACGCAGGTCTGGTCGTCTGTGCGGTAGGTTTGGACGGCGTGGTGCATAACCGGTACGTGAAGGGTTTGCCCAAACAGGGTGAGGGAGGCTTTCCCTTCCGTTCCGTCCATTTCACAAAACCGGACGATATCCGTGTCGTTGTCCTGCGCCCGCTTGAGGGCGGTGACGACGATCGCGTCATTGTCACAGGAAAAGCAGCTTTGGCTTTGCGGCAAAGATCCGTTGTGGAAGCTTTCCAGTGAAGCGTAAAGTCCGGTGTTCAATTCCCGGGCGTGCCGTTCGGCATCGGCGTTTTGGGTGAAGGAAAACAGCAGGTAAGCGCACTCGTGTATGCCCTGCTCCATAAATTCACAGAACTCGTCCCGCTTTCCAAAGTGATCCGCGTACAGGGCGCTGCGCAGGACGGTGAGGCGTACGCTGTCGTTTGTGGTATCGTAGCCGTATTTTTGGTCGTTGGCGATGCCCAGAGGTCCGGCGGCAATCCAGGAGCCGCAGGGCTCTTCCCCCAGTCCGGTTTTGCGGCGGATGGTACCGAAGGGAATTTTGGAAACGACTTCCCCGGCCGGAGTGGGAAAACAGAATTTCAGGGTTTTATGCTTTTCGTGGAAATCAATGGCTGCCTGTACGCGGACGGTGCTGCTGTCCGGAAAGACGGTGTAATCCCGGCGCAGGGTGGAATGTCCGTAGTAGGTGGTCACGCGCAGGGTTGCCCGGACCGGGCCGCTCTCGATGACGGAAAATGTCGGCGTATCGAACATGCCTGCCACTTCCCCAAGATAAGCTTTATCGTGCGCCCAGGTGTCGGCGTCCGTCTCGTCCAAAACAACGGCGCAGCAGGCGCCCCGTATCAGGTCGATGCCGGTTTGTTTATCGTGTAGCAGACAGATATCGCCGGTGAGACGGTCAAACTCTGCCCGGATCCGGTTGTTTTCCAAAAACTGCGGCCCGGCGGCCAGATTATTGGCAAAGGTGCAGGTACTTTCGGTTTGGGTGCGGAAACGGTACATCCGGTATCCCAGCGGGGGGATTTGTGCCAAAAAGGCGGTGTGATACCGGTTTTCACAGTCCGTCTGGTCGCCCCGCACAATCTGGAAGGGGATGGGGGCGTCGGTTTCGTCGGTCATTTGGCTGGCGACCGCGTTGATTTGTACCGGCATCTGCACCGGCCAGGTGTGGGGATTCCATACGACTACCGGGCTGCCCAGTATTTCGTGGTCCCAGGACGTATTGTTATGGGGGCTTTTGTAGGAGGGCAGCGTCTGTCCCTGCAGGGTGTCGATTTTTTGGGCGACAGACTGTAGGGCGAGATGGATGGCCTGTTCCGTGATGCTCATGATTTCCCCGAAGAGATACCCGGCATCCTCGTAAGCCTTTCGGATGCTGCAGCCGCCAAGGATATCGTGGAACTGGTTAAAGAGCAGGTTTTTCCAGGCTTTCTCCAGCTTGGCCGCAGGATAGTGCATGCCGGTAAGGTGTGACGCCATCACGCAGAGGGCTTCCGCGGTCAGGAGATTGTTCTCGCATTTGCGGTTTTGGGCTTTGACGAAAGAACAAGCGCTATAGCAGCCCCTGGCGTGGTGCTGCAGTTCGTCCGCTACCACCAAAAGGGTTTCCGGACGGATGCTTTGGAAGTATTCGTCCGGTGTGGAATAGACCGCGCCTGAAATGTTTAGCCGGTTGATGGCGTCAATGAGCCGGATCGTGGGGCCCCCGCCGTGATTGCCCACGCCGTAAAAAGCCATATAGTCCTGCTTGTCTTTCTGCGCCTGTTCCCAGAGCTTGGGAATGGGCTCCAGACTGCCCCAATGGCCTACGTTATAGGCGTCGGGGATGCGGTAAGCGGTCACTTGGGATCCGTCCGCGCTTTCCCAGACAAACAGGGGGGCGTCCAGTTCTTTCTCGTGGGGGGCGGGGCGCATGAACACATAGTTTGTCATGCCGCTTTTTTGCAGGATTTGGGGCAGGGAGGCGTTGTGGCCAAAGGAGTCCACATTATAGCCGGTTTTGGCGGTTGTGCCGAATTTCTCCAGAAAATAGCGCTGGGAGAGAAGGGCGTGGCGGGCAAAACTTTCCCCGCAGGGAATGTTGCAGTCCGGCTGCAGGAAAAAGCCGCCGGCAAGGCTCCAGCGGCCTTCCTTTACGCGCAGGCGGATTTCTTCAAACATTTGGGGATCCACCTTTTCGATCCACTGGTAGTAGACGGCGCAGGCGCTGGTGAATTTAAAGTCCGGAAAATCATACATCCGGTCCAGGGCGCTGCGGAAGGTGGCGCGGATTTCCGCAAACCCCTCCTGCCACCGCCAAAGCCATACCGGATCCAAGTGGGCGTTGCCGATCAAATGTAATTTTTGCATTGTTTCCTCATTTCTGCGCGGCTTTGCCGCTGCGAAGACGTGGTGGGACGGTTACGGATTTTATTCGTTACAGTTCAGCCATCAATGTCATTTAGTTAACGCCAAAGTCAGCCGGGAGGGAAATAAAATTCTCAAGGAGCCCCTGAAAAAGCGTAACGCATTTATGCGTTTGCACTTGGTGAGGTATTCCACGAACCTAGTGTCCGCTACGCTTTTTACGGAGCGAAAGCGTGGCGACGGAGAATTTTATTTCCTTCTCGGCGTCCGTAGCCGTTAACTTAATGACATTGAAGGCTAAACTGTTACTTTTATTCTTTCACGGAACCCATCACCATGCCGGTGATCAGGTATTTTTGCAGGAACGGATAGATCAGGAGCAGCGGGACGACGGCGACGACGATTTTTGCCGCGTTTAAGTTCCGGTTGGAAAGATCCATGATATTTTCCAAAGCCGCCTGGTTGAGCATGCCCTGTTCGATCATCTGCTGGATGTTGACGTTCAGGGATTGGATATAGGTCATGATGGGGTAGTTTTCAATTTTCTGCATATAAATCAGGCCGCTGAAAAAATCGTTCCAGCTGCCCACGATGCTGAAAAGGGAAACGGTGGCGACACAGGGCTTCGCACAGGGAATCATGACCCTAAACAGCACCTGATAGGGCGTGGCCCCGTCGATGAAAGCGGCCTCCTCCAGCGATTTGGGCACACCGTTGAAAAAGTTCATCATCAGGATGACGCTGAATACCGGTACGGCGCCGGGCAGGATCAGGGCCCAGATGGTATTGAGCATTTTCAGGTTCCGCAGCCAGATGAAATTCGGGATCATGCCCCCGTTAAAGAGCATGGCGAAAACCAAAAGATTCATATAAAAATTCCTGCACCTAAATTCCTTTTTGCTGCGGGTCATGGCGTATGCCATGGGAATGACGAGGACGAGGTTTAAAAGCAGGGTCAAAAAAACCCGGATGGCGGAGAGCCTAAAAGAGACCCAAAACTGCCGGTCCTTTAAGATTTCCTCATAGGCCAGCAGCGTAAAATTAACCGGCCATAGTTTGACCCGGTTGGCGACGACGGCGGAGCTTCCGCTAAAGGAAATGGCAAGAATGTTCAAAAGCGGAAACAGGCAGAGCAGTCCCAAAAAAAGGACAATCAGGTGGATGACGGTGTTGCGGATTTTGGAACCAAGGCTTTTATGGTCGAGCATGGGATACCTCCGAAAGAATGCGTTTAGTAAATGCGTTGTCCGGTAGTGCGAAGGGTAATTTTGTTGCAGATGACAAGCAGGAGCATGCCGATGACGGAGCGGGCCAGCCCCACGGCGGTGCCGAAGCTGTACTGCCTGCCCACAAGGCCGATCCGGTACACATAGGTGTCGAGGACATCTCCCGTCTCGTAGACCAGCGGGGAATACAGGTTGTAGATTTGGTCAAAACCGGCGCTTAGGATGCCGGTGAGGTTCATTGCCGTCATGAGGAGGATGATGGGCAGCATGCCGGGAAGCGTAATGTGCCACACGCGCTTTATCCAGGAAGCCCCGTCGATGGCCGCAGCCTCGTGCAGTCCCGGATCAATGGCGGTGATGGCGGCCAGATAGACGATGGAATTATAGCCGAATTCCTTCCACACATCGGTTCCCACAATCAGGACGGGAAATATGTGAATGTCCCCGAGAAAATTTATTTTTTGAAACCCCATGCCGGTGGCGGCGGCATTGACAAGACCGTCCAAATTAAACAGGTTGGTCACGACCGTTGCCAGCACCACCCAGGAGAGAAAATGGGGCAGATAGACGATGGTCTGTACGCTTTTTTTGAAAAAGCGGATGCGGATTTCGTTTAATAAAACGGAAAAGGCGATGGCGATGACCATGCCGAGCCCGATTTTGGAAAGGGCGATTGCCACGGTGTTGCGTACGATCCGGGAAAAGTCCGGCAGGCCCAGCAGATACCGAAAATGTTTCAGCCCCACAAACGGGGAGCCCAACAGGCCCTTGGCCGGTACGAAGTCCTGAAATGCCATGACCAGTCCGGCCATGGGAATGTAGGTGAAAACCAGTAAAAATAAAATGCCCGGTATCATCATGGAATGGTAGTAGAGTTGTGTCTTTTTTGGAGAGGCTTTGGAAGTTTTTCGTTTCATATTGGTTTTGCGCCCCTTTTATGCGCTGGGGTATCCGCCAAACAGGCGTGGAGGGCTTCCTGCTTGGTCCGTTACCTTTGGGAAGAAACGGGCAGCTGTTTTGCTGCCCGTTTGTGTATGGTTTGGATACAGTTGGACGGCAATGCCATTTGCACATACCGTCAACGGCCGCTTGCGTAAAAGTTCAGACTTTGTTGAAATTTTACCCGCTTATAGGCCAAATTGTGCGGACACCTCGTCACAGATCTGCTTTCCGCCCTGGGCATTCCACTGTTCCACAAAGCTGTCAAAGCCTTCGTCCACATCGACGGCGCCGGTTACGATTTTGATAAAGGTTTCCGCCTCCAGGGCTTCCAGGTTTGCCCAGTTGGTTTTCATGGTTGCCGTGGGGCTGGGGAACAGGGGCGTAACCCATTCGGCCTTTTCATATTCATTGAGCACCTTGATCATGGAGAAAGCGAGCCAGTCGCTGGTATACCTTGCCCAGTCTGCCGGTTCCTTTGTCTCGCCGTTCATAAACGCTTCGATGGAACGGAGGTTGTCTCCCATGCCGGCATCCACTTCCACAGCTTCCTCCAGCGTCAGTGTGCCATTGAAATAGGCATCGCGCAGCAGGGCGGTTTTTAAGTTGTTGTCATAGGAACTGATTTCCAGGTTGTAAGGCCTGCAGGAGTGGTCCACACTGAGAACCCTGTCGTACTCCTCGACTTCGGGATATTTCTCATATAGTGCATTTTCGAATTCCAACGTCCTGCCGTAGAAAAGGTTTGCAATTTCAATGGCGATTTCCGGGTTTTGACATTCTTTGCTAACCACGACCATGCCCTGCTGGGCAGAGTCCGAATGCTTGTGGCGGACAATGCCGTTTTCGTCGGAAACCAAAAATGTGCTGTATCTGCATTCGTCGTTTAAGGAATAGACATTGACAAGACCCCAGTTGGGAGTGTGTACGGCCCCGAAAGCAAAACCGAACTGGCCGTTTGTCATAAGGGCCGTCACATCGTCCCACTGCCTTACGCCAAGCTGCGGATCCAGAATGCCGTCCTTATAAAGCTGGCTGCAAAAACGGAGCCATTCTTTGGTCTCTTCCGTGGTGGAGCCCCAGATCGCTTTCCCGTCTTTTTCATACCAGGTCTGGGGCCAGGCGTTCATGGCATTGGAAATGAAGTTGAGTCCCCACGCGCCTTCCCCTTCATACCAGACCAGGTCCGGGATGGCGGAAATGCCCACCGGGTTTTCCGCTCCTTCCGGATTGGCTTCCATAAACTGTTTGGCGACATCCAGAATTTTCAGATAGGAGACGACTTTGTCGTTGTCGGCGTCCATGGTGATCCCAAGCGTATCCAGCCAGTCCTGCCGGACATAGCAGACCATGGGTGCGCAGTCGCCGCCCGCGCCGGGAAGGGCGGCCAAATGACCGTCGATGGTAGCCCGGCCAAGCCCCATTCCTTCCGGATACGTGGCGTAAATTTCTTTGAGTCCGTCGCTGGCATAGGTTTCATAGATTTCGGTGAGATCCAGAATCATGTCATTTTCCCAAAGTTCCATTAACTCGGCCTGGGTATGGATTTTCATGATATCCGGCATGGAACCGGCGGATACGGTCAGGGAAACCTGGCGGTCATAGTCTTCGTTGGAACCTTCAAATTCATCCACAATATCGATATTCAGGACATCCTCCGCCATACGGATGTAGGCATTGTCCTCATAGGTCTGTCCTTCCGGAAGCTTGGGGTTTGTGGTGGTATGGCGCCCCATGGTGACGGTAACTTTTTCCGTCCGGTTGGATTTGACGATACCGGCAAACAGGTCGTCGGCGCTGTCCCCGTCTTGGGATGTGGCATCCTCTTTCGCCTCATCTGCGTCATTTTGCGCATCCGTGTCGGCCGTGGACGCAGGGGCCTGCGCCGGTGCGTCGGCAGGGGGGTTTTGGGCGGGGGCGCTGCCGCACCCGCCAAGTGCTGTGGAGACAGCCATGATAACGGCAAGTGTCAGGGAAATATTCTTTGCTTTCATTTTTACTCCTTATCTGCCCGCGAAAGCGGGCGCATCGCATGTCCTTTATCCATTGTTCCCGTACGGTTTTGTATATATCAACCAATGTGATACCCTAATTCTAAAAGAATTCCGGCTCTTTGTATATAAAACAAATTACCTGTACATGCCACATTCTACAGAAAGTGCGAACCGTCCCGGATCCTGCAATCTTCAAGCAGGCTTGCGCTCCCCCCGCCGCTGCCGTTTCCGCCTGATCCCTGCCCCATTCCTGCCGCGAGCCTCCCGGATGAAATTGGCTATTTGCCTGTCAGTTCGCAGATTTTGCCGATTTTTAGCTGGGCGCAGCAGCCCCGGCCCGGAATGCTGTGGAAGGAGATGCCATAGGAGTTTCCATAGTAGAGTTGTACCCGCTGGTGGACGTTTTTGACACCGTACCCCCTGCTGTCGGTTTGGATAATGTTTTGGCACTGTTCTTTGGTCATGCCGCTGCCGTTGTCCATCACTTTGAAAAGGATGTCGTCCCCTTGTGCGAAGCAGGTGATGGTCAGGATCCCCATGCCCGGCGTCTCCTTGTTGTCAAGCCCGTGCAGGATTGCATTTTCTGCCAGGGGCTGCAGGAGCATATTGGGGATTTTATACTCCAGAAGGGAGGAATCCACCTCATAGACCGCTTCAAAGGAATCGGAATGCATGATCTGTTGGATGGAAATATAGGATTTTACGTTGTCCAACTCCTCGGAAATGGTGACGGTGGTCTTGCCGCTGTTGAGCATGGTGCGGTAAAAGGTGGAGAGAAGCTGGGCCACCTGGTGGATGTCCTTTTGTCCGCTGCGGATGGCCCGGCTGCTGATCAGGGACAGGGAATTGTACAAAAAGTGTGGATTGATTTGGGACTGCAGGATGCGCAGTTCGTATTTTTGGTACGCGATTTTGGCGTACAGGACTTCGTTGACCAGATGGTTCTGCTGTCTGACCATGGCGTCAAAGGCGCTGATTAAGCGGCCGATTTCGTCGCGGCGGTCAGATTCCATAGGGGCAGGGTATTTTCCGTTTTCAATATCGCGCATACTTTCGGAAAGGGTGGTGAGGGGCAGGATGACCAGGGCGGACAGCTTTGCACCGAAAAAGAAGACAAGCAGGCTGCTGCAAAGGACAAGCAGTATCGTAGTACACACAAGCTTTGTTGTGGCGGCGCGCATTTCCACCACCGGGCGGTACAGGATGGCCGTCCAGCCGGCAGTCCGCAGGGGCTGGGTCTGTACCACATAGTCTTTGGGGGAGTTTTCCGCAAGAAGCTGTTCGGGCGATAAGGCGGGATTTTGCCTGCTGCCCTGCAAATGGGCATATTGGTAGACGGGACGGTTTTGGCTGTCTAAAACGAGGAAACCGAAGTCATCTTCATAAGCGGTGTGGACGGAGCTAAGGAGGCTTTCCACATCGACAAAGGCTGCCAGAAGGTTGACATATTTTGCACTGGATACATAGACCTGTCTGGTGATGGCTAAGGTTTTTTGGTCTTCCAGAAAGGTAAACTGCGGTTCCGTAGAGGAAAGGGTTTTTTCATACCAGGGACTGCCGAAGGCTTCCGCAAGGGGCCGCAGGGCGGTGCCGTGGGGATGGATTTGGGCGCTGCTGTAAAATGTGATGTGGATAAGGCCCGGATACAGGACGCGCATGGTTTCCAAAAGGGGATCGACCGTGTCCCGGTAGACCAGATACATGTCGTAGTTTCTGGTATAATCCTTAGTCAGGGCAGCTTCCACGGATTCGCTTGCAGCGATGAAATCCATGATGGCCAGATAAGACTCCAGCTTACCGTCGATATGGTCGGCCTCCTGGCGCAGTGTTTCGTAGAGGGCGGTATGGGTGCGTTCCGTCAGCATGGCACGCATCTGGCGGTAAAAGAAGATGCCCAGAATGCCCATGGGGATCAGGCTGACGATGAGACAAATGCCAATAAGCTTTTTTTTAAATGCCAGATCCTTGAAAATTTGGTGCAGCCGTATGGTCATGTGGAGTCCTCCGATGGTCCGCCGTCTTGATGCAGGCGGTATTTTTCAGGGGTCTTGTTATATACTTCCTGAAACTTTTTGATGAAGTAGGAGGTATTGGGATAGCCCACTTCCCTGCCTATGTCGGCGATCTTCATGTTGGTGCCTGACAAAAGTTCGCAGGCTTTTGCCAGCCGCACCTGTTTGATATATTTGTTGAGGCTGCAGCCGGTGTGCTTGGTGAATACATTGCTTAAGTAGTTGGGGCTTAAAAAGACCTGGTCGGCCAGTTGGTTGAGATTGAGGTCTTCCCGGTAATGCAGGTCAATATACTGCTGTACCAGATAGACCACATAGTTGGAAGCGCCGATTTCCTGATTGATCTGCCCTACCATTTTCTCGGTATATTGCAGAACCAGCGATTCAATATCGGAAAAGTGCCGGAGCAGGAATATTTTTCCGGCGGCTTCTTCAAACTCCCGGGGCTGGCAGGGCAGCCGGCCCATCAGCTGCTGGAGCAGGCTGGTGCAAATATAACGGACATATATGTGGGTGTGTAGGTTGGAACCGGCATATTTGTTTAAAAGGGTCTGCACCCGTTCCCGTAACATGTCCGGATTTTTCATGGAAATGGCGGAGGCGATGTCTTTGAGCAGGAGGGAATCCTCCTCCGAATATTCCTGCTGTCCTGACGCAGGCCCGGACAGGGCAGATGCCGTGTTTTCGGGTGGCTGCAGGATTTTTTTGTCCGCCGTGCCGTTTTTGGAGGCCGCAAAAAACTGCTTTTCGATGGACTGCTGGGATTGTACAAATTGGAGATCCTGTCCGCCCAGTCTCTCCATGATTTCCAGCAGGGAGCGCCGCAGTTCTTTGGGAT
>CARDPF010000083.1 GCA_948960675.1 uncultured Eisenbergiella sp. | reverse complement strand
TTCGATAAGAATGGAGCGGGCCTCTTCCCCGTACTCTTCCGTGCATAAATCCTGAATCACCTCGTTCTCCTGCGCCCCGTCCAGGGGAGGCGGCAGCACCTCCGCTCCCCCTATGTAATGAATGTCCCCCTCTTTTGCCATAAAAAAAGCAGGTTCCCTGCGGATAATCTTAAACTGCATCTTTCCCGGCATTGCCACTTTCAATATCATGTCTGCTCCCATCCGCCCGCTTTTGCGGGCTCATCGTTTCTTCCAATAATGCGGGGTGTAATAGTAATTGATAACGCCCCGATGTCGATAACGCCTGTTCGCTTGCCGCCAGCCATACTTTTCTTTTGGTCAGCTTTTGCGCCCCTTTTTGCAGGTACATCTCCTCCACTGCCGCCGCTTTGAGCAAGCCGTGCTGCCTGCCGACGGAATGATAGGGAACCAGGCGGAATTTTTCGGGTTTTTGCAGAAGGCCAAGCTTTTGCATCACTTCCTTTTGTACGATACATACCGGCTCTTTACTGACAGGCTCCAAAAGACCGTTTCCGCTGTCCATAAGCGCCGTCACCCTGCAGCTTTTTTCCCCTTCCTTAAGCAGCACAAGCCAGAAAGGATTGGCCCGCGCAAGACGCATTTTGCGGATGAACCATGCGCCCCCCACTGTCGCGCACGCCGCCGATGCCATGAGCAGTAGGCTGTTTTGGGAAGGGCGCCCTATCCCCTCCACTGCCGCCAGCACACCCCCAACCAGACAGATACAGGCCGTATAGGAGGCCGCACATTGTGTCCATTGGCTCCTTCCCCTGATCCCAAAAGCGACGGGAAGCATGGCATAAGACCCTGCTGTAGACAAAAGCGTTTTTACTGCCACAGCCATACCGCTTTCGCCCACAGGCCAAAACAGCGCCGCCAAAGATAAAAGGCTTCCAAGACCGGCTGCTGTAGCGATACGCTTCCATGCCACCGGATAATCCCCAAGTTTTGCCGTCAAAACCAACAGCAAAACATGCAGGCCTGCATGCATGAAAAACAAACGGTCTACATATACTTCGTAACGCACGTCCCCTCCTTTTATAACGGCCCGAGTCCGGCGGAACCGCTTTTTATATGTATGTCCGCAACAGTTTAGACAGGTCTGCACATTGATTGCGCAGACCGTGAGAATACGTGGTCAAGACAAGCATCCGCCCAATTGTGCGGCATTTTTCATGGGCGATGCCCAAACAGGGCAGACTTGTCTGAACTGTTACGTATGCCTATATTATAAAAAAAGACCTGCGCGGATTTTGTCAAAATCCGGCAGGTCAATCGCTTTATTTTTCGGGACAATTCGACATATTTATAAAAGGTGTGCGCTAGGGCATTTTCCAAACACGCCCTAAAACGCAACAAATGTACCAGCTTATTTCTTCTGCAAAAAGTCAGGAATCTTCAAAGACTTCTCCTCCACCTTGCTGCGCAGGTTCGTGGGAGGCTTCTGAATGCCTGTAAGATTGGGGTTGGGGCGCATATCGCCGCCTGCACCTCCCCCCTGCAGGGGATTCGTATAAGGCCTGGTGGTCGCCGTCCCGGACGCATTCACCGTCTGGCGCATGCCGGACGGCAGCTGGTTCATCCCACCCATCGCAGACTTCTTGGCAAAGGATGAAGTGAAACGGCTGGCAGGGGTTTCCTCAATCCCTGTTGCAATCACGGTAATCCGGCAAAAATCCGCCTGGTTGGAATCATACATGGAACCGAAAATAATATTAACGTCATCCCCGGTAATTTCGCGGACAAAATCCACCGCCTCCGACGCATCGTACATGGAAACATCGCCGGAAACATTGATGATAATGTCGGTAGCGCCCGCAATGGTGGTTTCCAAAAGCGGACTCTCCACCGCCGCTTTGACGGCCTGAATCGCCTTATCATCGCCCCGTCCCTCGCCGATGCCGATATGGGCGATTCCCTTATCCCTCATGACAGTCTGCACATCCGCAAAATCCAAATTGATGATCGCAGGACGGTTGATTAAGTCGGTAATCCCCTGCACGGCCTGCTGGAGTACTTCGTCCGCCTTCTTTAGCGCCTCCGGCATACTCGTACGCTTGTCCACAATCTCCAAAATCTTATCATTGGGAATGACAATCAGCGTATCCACACTGTTACGCAGCTTCTCTATCCCCGAAAGCGCATTGTTCATGCGCGTCTTTGCCTCAAACCGAAAGGGCTTGGTCACAACACCTACCGTCAGCACACCCTTGTCCTTCGCCATTTTAGCTACCACGGGAGCGGCGCCGGTACCGGTACCCCCGCCCATGCCGCAGGTGACAAAAACCATGTCCACGCCTTCCACCGCTTTCGAGATTTCCTCCGAACTCTCCTCTGCGGCCTGTTCCCCGATCTCTGGCTTGGCACCCGCCCCCAGTCCCTTTGTCAGTTTCTCACCAATCTGGAGATGGTTCTCCGCCTTACAAAGCTGCAGGGCCTGCTTGTCCGTATTGACTCCGATGAACTCCACACCGTCTATCTTTTCGTCAATCATTCTATTCACGGCATTATTCCCTGCGCCGCCGACCCCGATCACCACAATCTTCGCCGCAGAATCCGTATCTTTCACTTTTATTTCAAGCAAGGGTGTATCCTCCTTTATATCTCCTCAACAATTCCATAATATTTATCATATAATCATTTTCCAAAATGCGCAACCTCTTTTTTCAATTTCTTCATCTTTTTTGCAACCGTTCAGGCAAGTCTGACCTGTTTGGGCATCCGCCCATGAAAATTGCTGCCGGATGATTGCCGCCACTGCGTTTCCGCAGGGTCCAAGCAGCAAATGGCCAATGCCCTGCCTTACTACGGCCTCTCCTATTCCCCTCCGGTCTGGGTCTGCGTTTCCGGTATTTGGCTGCCGTCCTCCTGCGTTTCCGGTATTTGCATGGCGTCGCGGTCCTTTTCAAACGTAATGTTCGGGGACTCCTCGGTATAGTTTTCCATGCGAACCACCCCTGCCTCCCCCTCCAGGCTCGGCAGGATGTGCTGCAGCCGGATAATTTTTTCTTCCAGGTTCTCTTTTCCCAGACGGACACGCACCTGTCCGAAATAGAGCGTGATGTCCTGTGATGCATTAAAAAAAATCCGGTCTGCCATAATTTCGTATTTGGATAACATCTGTGTAACCGAAAGAATCTTTTGGAATATGGCAGGATCTTCCACCGGCAGGGGCTCATAGAGTACCACATGGTCAAAAATCATTCCCGTCACTTCCGGCACCCCGGCCGTTTTGGTTTCCGAGGACTCCACCACCATCCCTTCCCTGTCAAAATAGAGACAACGCCCCATATACTCCACATACCCGGCCACCGATTTTTCATAGACATGAATCTGGATGGTATCCTGTGACACTACCTTGATATTCATTTTTTCGATAAAAGGAATGTTCTGAATCTCCCGGTCCCTGTATTTTATGGACAAATACAGGGAATTGTACGACAGCTTGTCCGTCAGTACCATGGCAATGATCTCTTCGTCGCTGTAATGCAGGTTTCCGTCCACAATGATGTTTTCCACCCGGTATCTGCCAAGGACGTAGACACCCCCTCCCACAAACAGGCACAAAAACACAAGCAGGGCCGCCAGCACTGCCTTTTTGCCTGTCTTTGGATCCCACTTTTGCTTATTGGCGGAAAGGGATTTTCCCTTCCCGCCCTTCATCAACCTGAAATTATTTTTCGCCGTCAATGTCTACTCCTAATCCCCGCAGATCCCGCACAATGTCCTCATAGCCCCGGTCGATGAAATGCCGGTTGGATACTACCGTGCCTCCTTTTGCACAGACTCCGGCCAGCACCAGCGCCGCCCCGCCCCGCAGTTCTTTTGCCGTCACGTGGCATCCCGCCAGTGCCGCTTTTCCCTGTATCACTGCCCGGTTTTGCTCCACCCAAATGCAGGCACCCATTTTGTTGAGTTCTTCTGCCACGGCAAATCTCCCGTTAAAAATCCGTTCTGTCAGACTGCTTTGCGACTGTGCCCGGCACAAAGCCACCAAAAGCGGGGACTGCAAATCCGTGGGAAATGCCGGATATACGCCTGTCTCCACCGTTTTTGGGGAAAATACCGTCCCGCCTGCCCTGACCCAAATGCCGTCCGGACAGACCCGGAGGATGGCCCCCATGGACTCTGTCAACTCCAGGACGCTTTCCATTTGCCCTGCAGGGGCATTTTCCAAAAAAACCTCCCCGCCCGCCGCAAGTGTGCCGATCAGGTAAGTGCCGGCCACGATCCGGTCCGCCTCTACCCGGTAAGTACTTTCATGCAGGGATTTTACCCCCTCCACCGTGATCCGGCGGCTTCCGCCCCCCTGTATTCTAGCGCCTGCGCCGTTTAAAAAATCACAAAGCGCCACAATCTCCGGTTCCGCAGCACACCCTTCAATTTTTGTAATGCCCTCCGCCAGCGCCGCCGCCATCACCACATTCTGCGTAGCCCCAACGCTTGGGAACGGTAAAACCACGGTATTTCCCCGCAGCCGCCCACAGCGTGCATATAAAATCCCCTGTTCGTCAAAAAAAGTAACCCCAAGCCGTTCCAGGGCCCGGATATGCATATCAATGGGACGGTCCCCGATCACACAGCCGCCCGGGTAAGTCATTGCGATCTCCCTGCACCTGCCCAGCATGGGTCCTGCCAGCACCACGGAAGAACGCATTCTTGTCACATATTCCCTTGGAAGCTTATGGCATACGATTCCGGAAGCATCCACGGTAAGCGTCTTTTTACGTCTGGATACCTTTGCCCCCACATGCTCCAACAAACTGCACATGCAGGCCACGTCTAAAATATCCGGGCAATTTGTCAGCGTGGTAACACCGGGCACCATAAGGCTTGCCGCCAAAACCGGCAGCGCCGCATTTTTGGAACCCTGCACCGAAACCTCCCCCAAAAGGGGGCGGCCTCCCCGTATTTGAATGAAGCCCAACTGTCCACCTTCCCGTACTATAACTGCCGACTTATTTTATAATATGGGAAAATGCCCGAAAGTTTCCAGCCCACGCTGCGGTAACGCCAAGCCCAAACCGCAGCGGCCATTTTTTACTCCATTCCTGCAATGCTTTGTCGCGCAGACACCAATCCTGCGGTTGAAAAACTGTCGCATACCTATACATCCTTTAAACGGATCCTTCTGGCCACGCTCATAACCAGCCCCATCTCAATCAGCAAAAACATGACCGACGTACCGCCATAGCTGATAAAAGGCAGGGAAATTCCCGTGTTTGGAATGGTATTTGTCACCACCGCAATATTTAAAATGACCTGAATGGCAATATGCCCCATCACTCCCACCACCAAAAGCGCCCCAAACAAATCGGGGGCATTGTTTGCAATCACCATGAAGCGCCACATCATGAGCAGGAAAATAAGAATCACGGCGATGGCCCCAAACAATCCCAATTCTTCACAGATGACTGCAAAGATCATATCATTTTGTTCCTCCGGCAGATACCCAAGTTTTTGAATGCTCTGTCCCAGCCCCTTGCCGAAAATCCCGCCGGATCCGATGGCATACAGCCCCTGCAGCGTCTGGAATCCGGTATCGTCCGCATATTTCTCCGGATCAAGCCAGGCCAAAATCCGGACGCCCCGAAAGTTCATCCCTTCCGTGGTCGAGGCCTGTGAGATCAGGTACACCACCGCCACAGCGCCCGCAACCCCGGCCAGCCCCACCGTCACAAACCGCTTATAATCCGGGCTCGCCACAAAAAGCATCAAAAAGGCAATCCCGAAAATGATAATTGCCGAACTCATGTTGTCCGTAATTTTCCAAACCAGCACGCACACGACACCCGCCATGCCCAAAATCACACAGAAGCCTTTGGTGGAACGCACCTTGCGGCCGATTTTACATATCATGCTCGCCAAAAACAAAATCATGGCAAGCTTTGCGATTTCCGCCGGCTGTACCGATATTCCGATATTGAGCCAGCGCCTTGCGCCGTTGACTTCCCTGCCCAAGGGCGTCAGCACCAACAAAATCAGGATAATGGACACGATATAGCCCAGTACCGCAAACCGTTCCCAGAAATGGTAAGGGATCCAGGAAACCACCACCATCGCCCCGATCCCGACGGCTGCCGCGCCCCCCTGGTGGATCAAAAAGTACATCGCGTCATCCATTTCCACGGTAGCATTGTAAGAACTGGCGGAATAGATCATAACCAGTCCAAATCCCACCAAAAACAGGATGATGAATAGCAGGCTGTAGTCAAAATACGATTCGGTTTTGTTTTTGCCCCTTCTAAACGCCACAGTGTCACTCCTTAATCCCGTTCACATATTCCTTAAAAATCCGGCCCCGTTCTTCATAATCGGAAAACATCCCCCAGCTGGCGCAGGCGGGGGAAAGCAAAACAGCATCGCCCGGCTGCGCATTCTTTACGCACAAATCCATGGCCTCCCCAAAGCTGTCCGCAAACACAATCTGCCCCATCCCGTGCTTTCTGGCACAGTCCGCAATTTTTTCCCGTGTCTGCCCGATCAGTACAAGAAGCTTTACCTTTCCGTCAAACGCCTCGATCCATTCGTCATAGGTACTGCCCTTGTCATAACCGCCACCGATCAGCACCGTAGGCCAGCGCATGGCCCGGATTGCCTGGATCGCCGCATCCGGGTTGGTTCCCTTGGAATCGTTATAATAGACCACTCCCCGTTTGACCGCCACATATTCAATCCTGTGCTCCACTGCCCGAAAATCCCTGACCACAGATAAAACCGTCTCCATGGGTACGCCAAAGGCCGCCGCCATGGCAATGGCCGCCATCACATTTTCATAATTGTGCACCCCGATCAGGTGCAGCTGCCCCACATCCAGAAGCGCCTGCCTGCCCTGTCCCAGATCCTGGCAAATGCAGCCGTCATCCAGATAGTACCCGTATTTAGGCTTTTCCTTGGAGGAAAACCAAATGACCTGTGCACTGCATCTTTTTCCAAAGTCCCTGGTATATGGGTCGTCATAATTGAGCACACAAAAGTCCCCTTTCGTCTGGTTCTTGGCAATGGATTCTTTGACGGCCACATAATTTTCCATCGTATGGTGTCGGTTTAAATGGTCAGGCGTAATGTTCAAAACGGCAGACACTACCGGATGGAACGCATGGCAGGTCTCCAGCTGGAAGCTGCTGATTTCCGCCACGGTCACACTGTCCTTGTGCATATTGTGCACTTCCCCGGTATAAGGCGTACCGATATTGCCCACCACAAAGACCGAATCAAAATATGCCTCCATGATTTTTCCCAAAAGCGTCGTGGTCGTGGTCTTTCCGTTGGTCCCGGTGACGGCCAGCACCCTGCCCTTTCCGAAATGCCAGGCAAGCTCCACCTCCCCCCAAACCGGGATGCCGGCCTGCAAAAACCGCTGTGCCAAAGGAGAGTCCAGCGCAATGCCGGGACTGAGCACCGCCAGCGCCAGTTTTCCAAAGCACGCCTGCGGAATCCTCCCCAGCAAAACCTCCTGCTCCTTTTCAAAACCGCCCTGCTTTTGGACAGCCTCTATATCCAGCTTTTCGTTTTCGTCAAACAAAACGGGACACGCCCCCATCCTAAGCAGCAGCTGCGCCGCGCCGATGCCGCTCCTGCCGCAGCCTGCCACCAGTACCTTTTTCCCCTTTAAATCCATTTTTTTCCTCATTTCTGCGCTGCTTGGTCGCGCAAACAAAAATTCGCGATTGAAAATTTTAATTTTCAATCTTCCCCCTATTTTGTTTCACAATGCGGCAAATCCCAAAAGGCACAACAGCGCCGTGATAATGGAAAACCCCGCCACAATTTTCGTTTCCGGCCACCCGCCCAATTCAAAATGGTGATGCAGGGGCGTCATCCTAAAAAGCCTTTTCCCCCCGCTCAGCTTAAAATATCCCACCTGCAGGATGACCGAAAGCACTTCGGCCATGTAGACAAAACCGACGATGGGAATAAATAGCGGCATATGGAGCATATAAGCCATTCCCGCCACAAATCCCCCAAGGGCCAGGGAACCCGTATCCCCCATAAATACGCTGGCCGGATGCACATTAAACAATAAGAACCCCAACAGCCCGCCGGCAACCGCACAGGCTACAGGCGCAAGGCCGCTGCCCTCCCCGATGGCCACTGCGGAAAAGAAGACCGATACCAGCAGCGTCACGCTTCCCGCAAGTCCGTCCAATCCGTCGGTAAAGTTCGTCCCGTTGACCGTGCCCAGCACAATAAAAAACAAAACCGGCAGGTTCCAGCTGCCAAAATCCAACAGTTTTCCCGGCTGAAAGGGAATGCGCATGGAAAGCCCCAGCCCCAAAACACATGTGACATAACCGGCAAATACTGCCGTCACCACAAGCTGTCCCAGTAATTTCTGTAATGGTGAAAGCCCCATGGATCGCTTGAGCACCACCTTCACAAAATCATCCCCAAACCCCACCATTCCAAATCCCAATGTCAAAAAAAGAACCGGCAGGATTTGCGGGTATTGTCCGATAAAAGGGATGCAGGCGGCGCAAAGGCCTGCCAGAAAAAGAATTCCCCCCATCGTCGGCGTTCCGTTCTTTTGTAAATGGCTCTTTGGCCCCTCGGACCGGACGGTCTGCGAAGCCTTCATCCTGCGTAAGAATGGAATCACCACCGGCCCCAATACGGCACTCACGCCAAAGGAAATAAAGACCGGAAGCAAGACGGAATATGTCATACACCTTTTCCTTCCTGATTTATTTGGATTATTATAGTAAACGGCAAATTATTTTGCCGTTTACTATACCTATTCCTACAGCAAATATGGAAGTATATTTTCAAACAGCTGGCGTACCACCGGCGCGGCAATCTGCCCCCCGTAATAAATTCCCTTGGGCACACGAATGATACATAGGGCCAGAACCTTGGGATCGTCCGCCGGGGCAAATCCAAGGAAGGAAGAAATATACTTTCCTGTTCCCCTGGGCAGCGTTTCGCTGGTGGCGGTCTTGCCCCCCACCCGGTATCCTTCGACCCTGCCGTTTTTCCCCCCGCCGTTTTCCACTACCTGGAATAATATCTCCCGCAGCCTCCTGCTGGTATCTTCAGATAGAATATCCCCTTTTTTCTTTGGTGTAAACACATGGGTGTCCTCCCCCGCCCCGTTCACGGTTTTTACCCCGAAATGCGGCGTAATCCGGTGTCCCCCGTTTATGAGGGAGGAGACCGTCGCCGCCAGTTGGATGGGGGTAATCTGGAAGGACTGCCCAAAAGACACGGTAGCCAGTTCCACCGGCCCCATATCTTCCCTTTTGTGCATGATCGTTCCCGCCTCTCCGGGCAGATCAATCCCGGTCTTTTTCTTGAGGCCGAACTGTTCAAAATAGTCGCAGTAACGGTCTACCCCAAGCCTTTGCCCCACTGTGATAAATACCGGATTGCAGGAGTTCATCGTACCCTGCACAAAATTCTGTGAGCCGTGCCCCTGCACTTTTGCGCACCGGATTTTCCGGTCATCCACCACGATAAAACCCGGACAGGAGAACGTATCCTCCTCCGTCACCACCCCTTCCTCAAGGGCAGCGGACGCCGTAATGATCTTAAACGCCGAACCGGGCTCATACGTATCGTTGATGCAGGCATTTCTCCACATGCGGTTGAGAAGCTCCTGCTTTTTTTCCTCCGGTATCGCCTCCCTGTCCGTTGCCGGTATCTCTTTGTTCTCACCGTCGCCCTTTGTTTCCTGTTCCCGGTACGTTTCCAGCATGGCGTCGGATAACGTAAAGGGATCATTGAGATTATACTCCGGTACGTCCACCATGGCAAGGATTTCCCCGTTATCCGGCCGCATCACCAAAATGGAAACGCTCTGCGCCTCCTTCGCCTTCATCACCTGTCTGGCAAGCTGGGTGGCGTACTGCTGGATATTGACATCCATGCTGATAACCAGATCGTCGCCGTTTACCGGCTCTATCCGGTCCTCCCCCGCCTCCACAAGTTCCACGCCGCGCGCGTCTGTCATCTCCAGTATAGTGCCGGGCTCCCCCCGCAGGTATTCCTCGTAATAACTTTCCAGCGCAAGGATCCCCTGGTTGTCTGCCCCGGTGAATCCAAGCACCTTGGAGGCCAGTTCCCCGTACGGGTAAAAACGCTTGAAATCCTCGTCTACCTTCACCCCGTCTAACTTATAGGCGCGGATGGCATCCCCCACCTGTTTATCCACATTGCTTTTGACTTTTTCAATGGCCGAAACCTTCTCCACCCGTTTTCGCACCGTCTCCTCGGACAGTCCCAGTTCCTTGCACAAAACTGCAATGACACGCTCCGGCTCCTTGATTTGGCTGTGGATGACGGAGACTGTGCAGACGGTCCGGTTATCTGCCAGTACCGTGCCGGTGGCATCCAAAATCCGCCCCCGCTTTGCCTTGATTTTGCGCTCCCGCTGGTGAAGTTCGGTGGCAAGCTGGGTATAATGCTCTGACTCAAACACCATCAGGTACGTCACCCGCACCGTCAGCACCACAAACAAAAGCAGGCAGGCCAAAAATACCGTTACAATCTTTTTTCTATGATAGGTTTTGCTTTTTTCCATCCAAAGCCCCAAGACAGGTTCTTATTACAATTTATTAGCACGCCTGCATGGTTATGCGTAACAGTTTGCCAACTTGGCAGAGCGGATGCCGTTGACGGCAAAACCGAAACTACGGCTGTCCGTCCCCCGGATCCGTACCGCCGGACGCACCCTGTCCCAAAATACCGGAAACCGGTGTATCATATCCTTCGGTATCCTCCCCCATCACCTCCCCGGTAGCAGGATCAATCACCTGTCCGTCCTCATTCACATACGGGTTATTTTCCTGCGCAGGGTCGCTTCCTTCGGGATGATCTAGCGTCTGGCCGTCACCGCCGCTGTCCTGGGGGGGATGGCCGCTTTCACCGTCACCGCCTGTCTGCGGGTCTGTTCCCGTCTGCGGGTTATCCGTATCTCCCCCCGCCCCATCCTCCCCCTGCGGCTGTCCTGTATCCGGATTTTGTGTACCGTCGCCTTCCTGCGCGCCGACGGTTCCCAGCTGGGCTGCCCGGTCCAGCATCTGCTGGCGGATATCCGCATCCAGTTGGGCAAGTTCCTCCACCTGTTCCTCCGTCAAAGGCTCCGTCATGAAAATATTCAAATAAGGAAGTATTTCCGTCAGGATGTTCTTGGACATCACCACGGCCTTCCTCGTCTCCAAATCCTGGTTGGCTGAATTGGGCCGGTTTAGCACCACATAGATCGCGATCTGCGGATCGTCCGCGGGCGCATAGCCCATGAATGAAACCACATATTCGTCCTTGTCACGGGTTCCCCGCTTG
>CARDPF010000082.1 GCA_948960675.1 uncultured Eisenbergiella sp. | reverse complement strand
CGGCGTATCGCAGCGCCAGCAGTGGGGATAGCTGTGTTCAAATTTCGGGGCGGAAAACAACAGCCCTGCTTTGTCCAACGCCTCCAAAATCATGGGATCCGCCTTTTTACAAAATACGCCGGCCCAGACAGTCTCCTGCGTCATCTCGCCTTTTGCGTCCACCAGCTGTACAAACGGCAGGTCATAATGCCGTCCCACATTGGCGTCGTCCTCACCGAAGGCCGGTGCAATGTGGACGACCCCCGTACCGTCCGTCAATGTGACGTAGGGATCGCAGGTCACATAGAAAGCTTTTTTGCGCTGCTGTTGGCACAACTTTTTAGCACAGTCAAAAAGCGGCTCATACTCTTTATATTCCAACTCTTTTCCCGTATAGCGCTCCAGCACCTCATAGGCGGGGACCTCCGGTTTATCCTTATTGCAATTGCCCAGCACGCTCTCTGTCAGAGCCTCCGCCATATAATAGGTAAAACCGTCCGCCGCCTTCACTTTGCAATACGTTTCCTTAGGATTGACGCACAGCGCCACATTGGAGGGCAGGGTCCAGGGCGTGGTGGTCCATGCCAAAATATAGGCTTCCTCCCCTTTTACCTTGAAACGGGCCACAGCCGAACGCTCCTTGATATCCTTATAGCCCTGCGCCACCTCCTGTGCGGACAGGGGTGTCCCGCAGCGGGGACAGTAAGGCACGATTTTGAAGCCCTTATACAAAAGCCCCTTCTCCCAGATTTGCTTCAACGCCCACCATTCGGATTCAATGTAGTCATCATCATATGTGACATAGGGATGCTCCATATCGGCCCAAAAGCCCACCGTATCGGAAAACTGCTCCCACATTCCCTTATATTTCCAAACGCTTTCCTTACACTTATCGATAAACGGAACCAGCCCATACTGCTCAATCTGATCCTTCCCATCCAGCCCCAGCTGTTTCTCCACTTCCAATTCCACCGGAAGCCCATGGGTATCCCATCCGGCCTTGCGGGGCACATAGCAGCCCTTCATGGTGCGGTAACGGGGAATCATGTCCTTGATCACACGGGTCTCCAAATGCCCGATGTGGGGCTTTCCGTTGGCCGTTGGAGGCCCGTCGTAAAAAGTGTAAACCGGGCCGCCCCTGCGGCTTTCCATGCTCTTTTTAAAAATGTCGTTTTCGCGCCAAAACTTTTCGATTTGTTTTTCGCGTTCCACAAAGTTTAAGCTGGCGTCTACTTTGTTATACATGTCTCTCATCCTTTCCTTCCTTTTTGAATTGTGTACATTGCGTACCGTTTTTGCCACATCACGGAAAATCCCCGTTACACAAAAAAACCGTCCTCGTAAAAGGACGGGCACATGGTTCGTGACTCGCTGACCACCTGTTACAGCATACGCCCGCATACAGATACCTGAAACGGGAAATATGCGTTCCGCTAACGCCGGAAAAGCGGTAAGCCCTACTGAAAACCGTTACCGCAAGGCAACGCCGTTCGGCCTTACAACTCGGAAGGGATCTTCGGCTGTCCCTACTCGCACCGGCCTTCCACCCACGCCGGCTCGCTGTCGCTTTCAAAGACCAGCCTACTGGCTTCGTCACTGTCTTTCTCCTATCTGCCTGCATTATACGGCGCAACCGGCCGGATTGTCAAGACAATCTTTCGGTAAGCGTGTTCCTATTCACGGCCAATGTCACTTAGTTAAGCCCCATTTTGCGAAGTCCGTCTTGCTTTCTTGCCTGTCATGGGGTAAACTAAAGACAGGCGTTACCGTGAACATGCACAACCATGAAAAGGAGTATTTCCATGAAAGAAAAAATAAACGACAGCCGGCTCACAAAGGCCGAGAAAAGCTGGATTTTGTACGACGTTGCAAATTCCGCTTTCATTATGATTGTCACCGCCACGATACCGATCTATTTTAGGGGCCTGACCGAATCGGCGGGCATGGCTGCCGCTACCTCCACCTCCGTCTGGGGCAGCGCGACCAGCATTTCCATTCTGATACTCGCGATCCTTTCCCCGGTTTTGGGAGCCATAGCGGACTATGAAAATATGAAAAAGCGTATTTTCACGATCTTTTTCATTCTTGCCATCACGGGCGGTGTACTGTTTACCTTCGCCCCAAACTGGATTTCCTTTCTGGTCTTTTTCATCCTGTCCCGGATCGGCTATGCGGCCTGTAACATTTTTTATGACGCCATGCTCATAGACGTCACCACCGACGAACGAATGGACCGCGTCTCCTCTTACGGCTATGCCTTTGGCTATATCGGCAGCTGCATCCCTTTTATCACCGGCCTGCTTCTCATTTTGAATAATGAAGCATTGGGGCTTCCCATGGTCACGGCCACCCGCATTTCCTTTGTTATCACCATGGTATGGTGGGCCGTAATGACAATCCCCCTTTACAAAAACGTGCGCCAAAATTATGCCCTGCCCAGACAGGAACACGTCATATCACACACCTTCCGCCGTCTTGGCGCAACCTTTCAAAAGCTGAAAAAGGACAAAAGCCTTCTCTATTTTATCATCGGATATTTTTGCTATATTGACGGCGTATACACGATCATCTCCATGTCCACCACCTACGGCAGCGAGGTAGGCATTGATTCCAATGCCATGGTACTGGCGCTTTTGCTCACGCAGTTTGTGGCGTTTCCCTGCTCCATTTTGAGCGGTGTGCTGGCCAAAAAGCTGGGAACCATGCGCCTGATTAAAATCTTCATCATAATGTATATCGGCATTTGTATCATCGGCTTCGGGCTGGATACGGAATTGGAATTCTGGATTTTGGCGCTTTGTGTCGGCGTCTGCCAGGGCGGCATTCAGGCGCTGTCCCGTTCCCACTTTGGAAAACTGATACCCAAGGAGGAATCCAGTGAATATTTTGGATTTTTCGACGTGTTTGGAAAATTTGCCGACTTTTTCGGTCCGCTTATCATATCCGCCTGCGCGTTCTTTTTGCATGAGTCCAAATACGGCGTACTTTCCCTGATCCTCCTTTTTGTGATAGGCCTGTTCTTACTCGTCAAATCCGAGAAGGCCGACGCGTGCCGATAACATCCCGATGCAGCATTTTAGCGGCAAAGAATCACATATCCTGCCGTTGCCATAACACCGCCGCCATGCGCGGCAGAACAGGAAACAAAATGGGAAAACAAAACCTTACTTTGATGACAGACCTGTATGAATTGACGATGATGCAGGGATATTTTAAAAATAAAGACCAGAATGAAACCGTCATTTTCGACGCCTTTTACCGCAGCAACCCGATGCATTCCGGCTATGCCATCTGCGCAGGGCTGGAGCAGGTCATTGACTATATCGAAAACCTGCGCTTTTCGGAGGAAGATATCACCTATCTGGCGGGACTCTCCATTTTTGAGGAGGACTTTTTGGAATACTTAAGGACCTTCCGGTTTTCGGGGGATATTTACGCCATTCCCGAGGGCAGCGTGATGTTTCCGCGGGAGCCCATGGTCAAGGTAATCGCCCCCATTATGGAAGCGCAGCTTGTGGAAACCGCCATTTTAAACATTGTCAACCACCAGAGCCTGATCGCCACCAAGACCTCCCGGGTCTGTTATGCGGCACAGGGGGACGGCATCATGGAATTCGGCCTGCGCCGGGCCCAGGGGCCGGATGCGGGCACCCTGGGGGCAAGGGCCGCCATGATCGGCGGCTGTGTCGGTACCAGCAACGTGCTTGCCGGGCGGCTGTTTGACGTTCCCGTCATGGGTACCCATGCCCACAGCTGGATCATGAGTTTTCCGGACGAATACACCGCCTTTAAGGCCTATGCCGATATGTATCCTTTTGCCTGCACGCTGCTGGTGGACACCTACGATACCTTAAAATCCGGTATTCCCAACGCCATCCGCGTTTTCCGGGAAATGCAAAAAGCCGGTATTCCCCTGCAAAAATACGGCATCCGCCTAGACAGCGGCGACCTGGCCTACCTGTCCAAAAAAGCGCGGCAAATGCTGGATGAAGCGGGATTTAGCGACGCTGTCATCGCCGCTTCCAACGATTTGGACGAATACCTGATCGACAGCCTCAAAGCCCAGGGCTGCAAAATCACCTCCTGGGGGGTGGGTACCCATCTGATTACCAGTAAAGACTGGCCCTCCTTCGGCGGGGTTTACAAGCTTGCCGCCATTGAGGACCGTCAGACGGGAACGTTTATCCCCAAGATCAAGCTTTCCGAAAATTCGGAAAAGGTGACCAACCCCGGCAACAAAACCGTCTACCGTATTTACGAAACCCAAACCGGTAAAATCAAGGCCGACCTGATCTGTCTCGTCGAGGAAACCTTTGACGAAAGCCAACCGCTGGTTTTATTCGATCCCAACGAGCCTTGGAAAAAAACGAAGCTGGAACCCGGACAGTACCGCCTGCGGGAGATGATGGTTCCCGTTTTTTGCGGCGGCAAATGCGTCTACCGCTCCCCTAAAGTGATGGACATCCGGGCATACTGCGCCTCGGAGCTTTCCACACTCTGGGATGAAACGAGGCGACTGGTCAACCCGCACAATGTATATGTGGACCTTTCCCCAAAACTCTACGACACAAAAATGCGGTTACTTGGCGAGATGAGCCATGTGTAGACAGCCCCGGGGAACAAACAGATATACAAAAATAATATAGAAATGGAGACAGCTATGTTAAAAATCATCACCGATTCCGCCACCGATATGCCAAAAGAAATCATTGACCGTTTTCAACTCCACGTCATCCCGACCCCTGTAGTCATCGACGACGTGGACTATCTGGACGGTGAAACCATCAACACAGGCGAATTCTATAACATTTTGGATGACGTGAACCGGGACATCAAGACCTACCATATCAATCCGGATATGTTTGAAAAAGCGTTCCGTCCTTATGCCCAGCGCAACGACTCCGTCCTCTATCTTTGCTTTTCCACCGGCATCGCAGGCACTTATAACGCCGCAAACCTGGCAAAGCAGGCAGTGCTGGAGGATTACCCCGGCTTTGACCTGACCATTATCGACTCCAAATCGGCCTCCATCGGTTTCGGCGTCATCGTCTATAAGCTGCTTCTTTTGCAGGAACAGGGCGCGGACAAAGAAAAGCTGGTTCAAGCCGCCAACTTTTACATCAGCCATGTGCACCACGTATTCACGGTAAGAACCCTCAAATACCTGATCAAGGGAGGACGGCTCTCCAAATTTAAGGGAACCGCCGGGGAACTTCTGGACATGAAACCGGTGCTGTTCGTGGACAAGGAAGGACGGCTGCAGGTGCTCAAAACCGTCAGGGGCCATAAGAAATCCCTGAAAGCTTTGGTGGACTACGTGCAGGAACACATTGCCTCTCCCAACGGGCAGATCATGGGCATCTGCCACGGGGAAGATCCGGAAAGTCTTTCCATCGCAAAAAATGCGCTGTTGGAGGCTGTCACGCCAAAGCAGCTGGTGGAGGCCGTCGTAGGCTGTGCCATCGGCGCACATACCGGACGGGGCATTGTGGGCATTGTCTTTTTTGATGAAATCAACGAAGAGTTGGAACCCCGCTGAACCAATGAGCCATGGGCTTTGGGAGACATGCCAACGGGCGGGGAAGGCAGAGCCGTTGCCAGGCATACTGCCATGCACAAAAGCCGCCCGCTTTCCAGCAACACGAAAGCGGGCGGCTTTCAAATGCCCGGTTCTGCTTGATCTTAGTCCCGCACATATCCGTCCTCATCAAACGTACAGGTCTCCCCGTCGATTGTTACCGTGGTATTCTGGTGATAGCTGCCGTCCGCAAGCCGGTAGCGCCAGCCTGTATCATCCTTTTTCCAGCCGGTAATCGCGACTCCCTGTGTCAGATACGTGTTTAACCCGATGGCCTGTCTGGTGGCGTCATCCTGAAAATGCCACCATTCCGACTCCAATCCGTTGAAGCCCAGACGCTTCATATAAAGTGCCAATAAATCCGCTTTCTCATTGTTTTCGGACAGACAGGAGTACCAGCTTAAATCATGCATTTGTGACTGCATGGCGACCTCCTCCCCCGAATCGGCCTCCACCAAAGTCAAATCCAGCGCAATCCCCCGGTTATGGGAGGAAACGGTCGCCGCCAAAAAGGAGGAAAGATGATACCGGTTATTCATCATGACCTGGCCGAAAGTCGGCAATGCCCCGCCCTCGCCCGGAACCGTTTGATCCAAAAGCGTCGACATCTTATTGTACAGAAAACGCGTCGCCTCATTGGGCCGGAAGGCATCGTAAATGCGCAGGCGGTAGCCGTCCTGCGCCACATCCTTTGCCGCCTGCAAAAGCAGCTGGGAGCAGGGATACAGATACGGAACAATAAAATCATCATTCCCCAGCCGGATGTTTTGGTATCCCTTTACCACCGTTCCCGTAATTCCCGGAATATCATATCCATGCACCCTGAAAATGGAGGAATAACTGTTCGCAATCTCATATTCGCACATGTCCCCCAGATATTCGGGCAGATTGATCATGCAATAACGGGAATCCACATAACCGTCCATCCCCCGATACCGAACCTGAAAACTTCCTTCCTCCTCCCCTAAAACACACAATGCCTCCCCGGCCGGAATTTTTGCCAGAAAAGAGCCTGATCCGGCATTGTCCAACAACTCCAAATCGACGATGGGCCATACCGTACAGTACAGGGGGGAAATGCCGGTGTAAAAAGAAAGTGTCTCCGGTTCTGCCGTAAAATCCTCCGGGCCCTCCCGGTCCGCCTTGCGGTAAGCGACCACCCGGAAACGGACCTGTGCGCCAGAGGGCAGGCGCTCCGTATCATAGACGCGTTCCTGCGTCCAATCCAACACCTTTTTGACCTCCCACTCCTGTTCCTTTGCAGACCACTGCTGCACCTCGTATGTATCTCCCCCGGTCTCCTCCCAGGTCAACCGGTAGAGCCTGTCCCCGATCTCTTCCGATTGCAGGGCCAGTTCGGTTCCCGCAAGGTCGTCCCATTCCACCACCAGCACTTCGGACAGCACGCTGTAATACACACAGCCTTTTCCCCTGCGCATCGTGCGCACAGCCAGACTCACCGGCTGCTCCTGTTTTGGCATGGCGATTTCCCCACCCAGGTTTAAACGGATGGAATCCTTTCCCGTCGCCCTGACTGATTTCCAATCGTTGTTCTCATCCAGACAAAACACCTCGTACAGGTTGCCCGTTCCCGAATCCCAGTTCACAGTCAATGCCATTTCCTGAAGGTCAAGTTCTTCCTGCACATTCGGCCTCTCCAGCAAGACGGGGCGGACGGCAATGGATTTTTTGCGGCTTGTCCTCTCACAGGGCTGTCCCATCCCGTTGACCGTATAGCGGACCGCCTGCAGCTTAAGCAAGATTTCCTCATTCTGCCGCACCCCCTCCATGACCGTACTATTCCCCTCGAATTCGCCGTACAAAACATACTCGCCTTTTTCCAGGTCATACCGGTACAGACGGCTGGCATCTGCGTGAATGGGCTGCGGCCAAGTAAGCGCCAGACGGTTCTCCTCCAGGCAAACCGTCATATCTCCCCTGCCAAGCCCGGGGCGCAGTCCCCCCGGAATCAAAATGTATAATAAAAAAGCCAGACATCCCAGCAGCAGGGATACCGCCAGTACTGTCCACACAGGAAACAAACGTCTGGATATGCTCTTTCTTTTGCTGTAATTGGGCGACAAAAATTCGTAGCTTGCACCCCGTCCGTGCTTTCTTTTCCTCAAATCCCCAAACTCCCATCCCGGCAATTTCAAACACAGAGAGGCAAAAGTATGCATCCCCTACTCTTGCCTCTCCTCATCCTTTGTTTCGCATGATATGCTCCCTAGCCCATACGGACACTTAGAAGCTGACACTCCACTCGGTTCCCTTGTTCAGCGGTTTTACCGGATAATTCTTATACGTCTTGCAATACATGTCGTAACCTTTGGCATCCTGCATCTCCGCATCGAAAATATACCAGCCGTCCCCAATCCTGACCTCTACCCAGCCGTGCGGCGTCACACCACCCCGCGCGGCGCTGATGGTTCCCGTCACTACCTTGACGTCATAGCCCAGTCCCTTCGCCAGATATGCAAATGCCGCCGCATACCGGTAACAGTTCCCCTTACCGGTCGTCAACATTTCCAGCGCGTAAGCGCCTGTCCAATCCCCCGCAGGGGTATCGTAGGTTCTTTTATAGCTGCAGTTGTCTAAAATATACTGGTAACAGGCCCTGAGTTTCTCATCATTTGTCATCTCCGGCGTCGTCACCGCCGCGATGACCGTATTTACCACCTGCGACAACGGGGAGTTGGAAACGGCCTTACCGTCGCTGCCGATCTCATAACCGCCCACCACCGTGTCCACCGCCATCGTTCCGTCCGCATTGAAAAAATACAGCCCGTCCGGCAGCTGCAGCCACCCGGTCGCCATCGTCCCTTCCGGGTAAAGGTAATATGTCTTTCCCTCTACCTGTGTCATCCCAACCTGTATATAACCGTCCACGTCCAGATGGTACTTTAAGCCAAATACATCCAGCCAGCTGTCCTTTAACCATGTGCCGTCATAATTGCGCCACATCACGCCGTTTTCCTGCTGCACAAAACCGTACAATCCCAGTTCCACCGCCTCTGCGGGCATTTTACAGCAAAAGCACAACGCTACACAAACCATCACACAAGCCGCTATCTTCCGCATCCTTTTCACCAATGACTCCCCTCTTTCGCGCTTTGTTGTATCTATCATAGTATATGCTTTTCCAAATGTCAATTGTTCATCAAATATCCGCACGGAAATCCGTTTTACAGTGTCACGATTCACGGCCCGGGGCCGCTCATAGTAAACCCCCATGCCGCTTTTGCGGCGCCACCATGCATGAAAGGGGGTTTCCTATGAAGGGCATGCACACATGCGGCCCTGCCGCATGGTGCGTGTACGGACTGCGCAGCAGGTGCGCAGTCCTGCTTGTAGGTTTTGGAGCTTTTATAATAACGATTCGGGGCGGCATTTCGAGGTTTTGCTACACAAAGACCGCCCCTCATCCTTGTATCATGTTCTCACGGAATGTGCCGTCTACGCGCATTCCTGACCCATGAACAGTAAGCTTTTACAAACAGGGCAGACAGGTCTGCGTAAAAACGCAGACCTGTCTGTACCATATCCCAATGCGCCGTCCGCCTTTTTTGCATACGGTTTCAAAGCCAAGCCATATCGCTTCCACCGGCCGGCAATGCGGGAAGCCTGTCCTGCCCGAAAAACCGTTCAGGCAATTACCCTCTGGAACATGCTCTTGGAAACGCCGCAAATCGGGCATACCCAATCATCCGGAATATCCTCAAAAGCCGTACCGGGTGCGATGCCGTGTTCCGGATCCCCTTTCTGGGGATCATACGTGTAACCACAGGGATTGCAGAAATACTTATCCATTGCACTCATCTCCTTTCCTGCACCGGCAGATGTCCCGGGCGCGCAGCTTTATCCCCACACCCTTTTTCCTGCCTGATGAACGATTTTATTGTATCACACCTTTTTCCATTTATCAATCAATAACCGGCGCATTTCACGCAAAATCAGTTTCGCAGGGTACTATTCACGGGCAATGTCACTTAGTTAAGTCATGGGCTTAGGCGGTACGTCGGCAGGCGCGGCAGCGGCAGGACAGCCCCCTTACGGTGCGGGCAGTTCCTTACGCATGGTGGCATGCAAACGGTGGAATTTCCCAAAACGCCGTTCCAGTCTGGCCGGAAAACGCGGACTGTTTGAGCGCAGCGAGTTTTACGCGTTTTCCGGCTGTTTGGACTGGAACTGCATTTTGGTGAAATTCCCCGTTTTGCATGTATACATACGTAAGAACTGCCGCACCGTAAGGGGGCTGTCCTGCCGCTGCCGCGCCTGCCAACGTATGGCCTGAGTCCATGGCTAAATGAAATGACATTGCCCCATGGACTGTCGCAAAAGGCAGGTTTATTCCTGCAGGGAAAACGCCACAGTCACCACAAACAAATCGGCGATGGTTTCCACCCGGAAGGTTCCTTTGCATGCCTCGGTAAAGCTTTTGGCAATGGAAAGCCCCAGTCCGCTTCCGCCGTCCGTCCGGCTCTCATCCCCCCGCACAAACCGTTCCGTAAAGTCCCTGCTGCCGTCCAGTTCGGTCTTGGAGGTATTGCGCACGCTGGCCACCGCCAGGCTTCCCTCTTTCTCCAGCTTTACATAGACCCGGGAACCCTCCAGCGAATACAAAAGCGCATTTTGCAAAAAATTCTGAAACACCCGGTAGAGACGTTGTCCGTCAGCCAAAATTTCCACCGCTTCCTCCGGAATCTGCACCCGCACGCTCACCGGCGCGCGGTCGATCTGCTCCTGCATATCCGCCATGGTCTGGCGCAAAAGCTTTGCCAGATCCAGCCTTTCAAACTGCATCGGCAGCTGTCCCGAGGTGGCCTTGCTCACCTCAAATACATCCTGTACCATCTCCCGCAGCCGCTCCGATTTTTGCGAAAGGATCTCCACATAATCCTTTAACTCCTCCGGCAGGCTCCCGTCCTCTTTCAGCAAATCCACATAGCTGATGATGGAAGTCAGGGGCGTTTTGATGTCATGGGACACGTTCGCCACCAAATCCACCTTCATCTGCTCGCTGCGCATGCGCTCTTCCACGGCCCTTTCCAACCCGTCCCGGATGCCTGCCACCTTGGAAGCCATCCCGGCCAGTTCCGAATCCTCCAAAAGCTCACAGGCCTCCTCCCGTTTTCCTTCATAGGCAGCGGCAATCCGTTTCTCCAAAATCCCCAGGTCTGCCGCCAGCTTCCCTTGAAAATACCCGTTACAGGCAAGCAAAGCCATTGCTGCCAGCAAAACCACAAGTGCTACGCCAAACAGAATATCCCCCGCCGCATATTCATAAAACACATTGCCTAGCAGCCAGGCCGCTACACCCAACACGATTCCGGCGGCCAGCAGGCAGATACACGGCACAATGCGCCGGTTGATGCGCTTCTGGATTTCCATCCCCATGGCCCTGCCCCGCAAAAACCGCACCATCCATCCTGACAGACTATTTTTCCAGGGCCGGTTCCCATGGGACAAATAGGCATACAGCACCCAAAGCATCACAAGAACCAGTCCCGCATAGAAAAACAGGCTGCCGTCACGCGCGCCGTCATCCCAAAGCTGCAGCCAAAACAGAAATCTCCAGACCCCTGCCAGAATGCTCCCTGCAGTCAAAAGCACAACCACCTCAAAGGGAATTTTCCCAAGCGCCCCTCCAAGCCGACACGCAATCTTTCTGCGGTCCTTTCGCAACATATACCCCACCAGCAAAAGCACTGCCGCGCTAAGACAGGCCGCCACCCAGAGGTTAAAAAAACGGTGTCTGTCCTGCAGGTTTTGC